>NZ_JBHLWE010000017.1:558578-585760 GCF_042432925.1 Paracoccus niistensis
CGCCGCGCGTGCCGCGGCCGCGCGCCCGGCCGGGGCCCCTGCCCAGCCGCCCGCCGCTGCGGCCCAGACCGCGCAGGTCCCCGCCCAGGCGCGCCCCGCCGCGCCGCCGCCTGCCCCGCGGCCCGCGTCTCCGCCCCCCCCCGCAATCCCGCCCGCAGGCGGCGTCCATCAGCCGGTGGCTGAACCTGCCCCCGTGGCCCGCCCGCGCCGTCGGCACTGGGTGCTGCTCGTCAGCCTGTTCCTTCTGGTGATCCTGCCCAGCGCGCTGTGGGGCGCCTATCTCTGGACGCGGGCCACCGACCAGTTCTCCTCAACTGTCGGCTTCTCGGTCCGCCGGGAAGAAGGCATGCCCTCGATCGACATGTTCGGCGGCATTTTCGGGGGCTCGTCGTCGGGCACGGCCTCGGACACCGACATCCTTTACGAATTCATCCGCTCGCCCGACCTGGTCCAGCGGACGGACGCGGAGCTGGACATCCGCACCATGTTCTCGCGTCCCTGGCCGCGCGACTTCGTCTTCGCCTTCGATCCCGAAGGCACCATCGAGGATCTGACCGAATACTGGCGCCGCCAGGTCCGCATCTATTACGACGACTCGGCAGGGATCATCACCGTCAAGGTCAGCGCCTTCACGCCCGAGGATGCCAAGGCCATCGCCGACACGATCTTCACCGAAAGCGAGAAGGTGGTGAACGGGCTGTCGGACCAGGCGCGGCTGGACGCCACCCGCCAGGCCGAGGCGGAACTGGAAAAGGCCCGCGGCGTGCTGACCGAGGCGCGCCAGGCCATGACCGCCTTCCGCGTGCGCACCCGCATCGTGGATCCGACGATCGATCTGGGCGCGCAGATGACCGTGATGACCTCGCTGCAGGGCCAGCTGGCCGAGTCGCAGGTCGCGCTGGATCAGTTGCGCCAGAACGCCCGGCCCGGCGACCAGCGCATCAAGCAGGCGGAACTGCGGGTCGAGTCGCTGGAAAAGCAGATCGAGCAGGAACGCGACAAGTTCGGCGGCGACACGCCCGAGGGCGAGAACTATGCGCAACTGATGGGCGAATACGAGCGCCTGAGGGTCGATCTGGAATTCGCAGAGGGCGCGCACCAGTCGGCGCGGGTCGCCTATGAATCGGCGCTGGCCACCGCTCAGCGGCAGACCCGCTATCTGGCCGCCCACATCACCCCCACCGTGGCGCAACGCTCGCTGGAGCCGTCGCGCCCCTGGCTGCTGGCCCTGGGGGCGGGGCTCGCCTTCGTGCTGTGGTCGATCCTGATCCTGGTCTATTACAGCGTGCGGGACCGGCGCTGAGGCGGCGGGGATGATCCGGCTCGAGAACCTCACCAAGATCTACTACACCGACGGGCGGCGGAAGCTGGTCGCGGACCGGATGAACGCGGTCTTCCCGACCGGCGCCTCGGTTGGGCTGCTGGGTCGAAACGGCGCGGGGAAATCGACGCTTCTGCGGATGATCGCGGGGACGGCCCTGCCGACATCCGGGCGGATCGTCTCGGACGGCACGATCTCGTGGCCGGTGGGTTTCGCGGGCAGCTTCCATCCCGACCTGACGGGGGCGCAGAACGTCCGCTTCGTCGCGCGCATCTACGGCGTCGATACGGATGCGCTGGTGGACTACGTCGCCGATTTCGCCGAACTGGGCGACAGCTACCGCGCCCCTTTCGGCACCTATTCCTCGGGGATGCGGTCGCGGCTGGCGATGGGATGCAGCATGGGCATCCACTTCGACACCTATCTGGTGGACGAGGTGACCAGCGTCGGCGACGCCGAGTTCCGCGAGAAATCCCAGCGCGTCTTCGCCGACCGGATGCAGCGGTCCTCGGCCATCGTGGTCAGCCACTCGATGCCGATGATCCGGCGGCTGTGCAACATGGGCGCGGTGCTGGACCGGGCGCGGCTGACGGTCTTCGACAACATCGACGACGCCATCGCCTACCACGAATACGTGATGGGCGTGCCGGACACGATCGGCGACTAGCCCGCCAGCAGGGTGGAGATCTCCGCGACCTTCGCCGTGACCAGTCCGGCGTCGCCGCGCGACTCTACGTTCAGCCGCACCACGGGCTCGGTGTTCGACCGGCGAAGGTTGAAGCGCCAGTCCGGGTATTCGAGGCTGATCCCGTCGGTATCGTCGCGCGCGACGGCCTGCGCCTCCATCGCCGCCAGCACGCGGGCGAGACTCGCCTCGGGGTCAGACAGGCGGAAGTTGATCTCTCCCGACGAGGGGAAGGCGGCCATCCGGTCGCCCACCAGCCGGGACAGGGGCTGGCTCGAGCGGCTGATGAGTTCTGCCACCAGCAGCCAAGGGATCATGCCGCTGTCGGCGTGGGCGAAGTCGCGGAAATAGTGATGCGCGGACATCTCGCCGCCATAGACCGCGCCGCTTTCGCGCATGGCCTGCTTGACGAAGGCGTGTCCGGTCCTCGACTGTATGGGTTCCCCCCCTGCCCGCGCGATGATGTCCCGGGTGTTCAGGACGACGCGGGGATCGTGAACGATCCGTGCGCCGGGATGGCAGGACAGGAAGGCCTCGGCCAGCAGCCCCACGACATATTCGCCGGGGATGAAGCGGCCCGTCTCGTCGAACAGGAAGCAGCGGTCGAAGTCGCCGTCCCAGGCGACGCCGAGGTCCGCGCCATGCGCCCGCACCGCCTCCGCCGTCATAGGCTGGTTTTCCGGCAGCAGCGGGTTCGGGATGCCGTTCGGGAAACTGGCGTCCGGCTCGTGGTTGATCCGCGTGATCTGAAGCTGCGCCCCGCGCGCCGCCAGTTCCGCCGCGATGGCGTCGAAAGCGGGACCGGCGATGCCATTTCCCGCGTTCACCAGCAGCTTCAGCGGTCCAACCGCCGACGCATCCACGAAGTCGCAGACGCGCCGCGCATAATCGGCGCGGGTGGCGCTTGCGTCCGTCACCCGGCCCGGCGCGGCCACGGGGAACGCGCCCGACTGCGCCACCCGGGCCAAGTCCACCAGGTCCGTCGCGGGTTCCAGCGGGGCAGCCCCGGCCTTCACCAGCTTCATGCCATTGTAGTCGATAGGGTTGTGCGAGGCCGTGACCTCGATCCCGCCGTCGGCGCGCAGGTGGTCGGTGGCGAAATACATCTCCTCGGTTCCGGCAATGCCGAGGTCCAGCACCTCGACGCCGCCCTCGACCAGACCGCGCGTCAGCGCCGCGGCCAGCGTGGGCGAGCTTTCCCGCCCATCGCGTCCCACGACCACCCGCCGCGTGCCGGGCCGCATGGCGAAGGCGCGGCCCACGCGCCAGGCCACGTCCTCGTCAAGCTCGCTCCCCAAGCGGCCGCGCAGGTCATAGGCCTTGAAGCAGGTGATGGTGCGGGCGGTCATGGGCGTTCTCCTGTGGCCGCGCGACCCTGCCCAAGCGGGCGCCCGCGCGCAAGGCGTCCGACCTTCGGAGGGGGCTGACCTTCGCCGCGCTCCCCGCTAGTCCTTGGGCAGCCACGGAAAGGAAGCCCATGTCCCAAGCCCAGACCAAGGACCTGATCGCCGCCTATTACGACGCCTTCAACCGCGGTGAGCCCGAGGCGATGGAGGCCATGTTGCACGACGATTTCGAGCATCACGTCAACGAGGGCGGCATCCGCCGCGGCAGGGAGGGTTTCGCCGCCTTCAACCGCCACATGAGCGAAACCTATCGCGAGAACCTCACCGACATGGTGATCTTCGCCAACGAGGACGGCAGCCGCGCCGCCGCCGAGTTCGTCGTGAACGGCACCTACCTGAAGACCGACCCCGGCCTGCCCGAGGCGCGCGGCCAGAGCTATCGCCTGCCCGCCGGCACCTTCTTCGCCATCCGGGACGGCAAGATCGCGCGGGTGACGACCTACTACAACCTCGCCGACTGGATCCGGCAGGTCTCGTGATCACGACCCGCATCCTGACGGGGGACGCCGTGGCGGGGGCGCTGGACGACCTCGCCCGGCTGCGGATCGCCGTGTTCCGCGCCTGGCCCTATCTCTATGACGGCGACGAAGCCTATGAGCGCGAGTATCTAAAAGCCTACACCGCTCCCGGCGCGGTCGTCGTCGCGGCGATGGACGAGGGTCGCATGATCGGCGCCTCGACTGGTGCGCCGATGGAGCATCACGCCGGGGATTTCGCAGCCGCCTTCGCGGACCGCCCCGAGCGGCTGGAGGACATCTTCTACTGCGCCGAATCGGTCCTGCTGCCCGAGTATCGCGGGCACGGCCTCGGCCACGCCTTCTTCGACGGGCGCGAAGAACAGGCCCGCAGCCTGGGGCGGCGGTATTCGGCCTTTTGCTCGGTCATCCGCCCCGCCGACCATCCGGCGCGGCCCGCGGATTATCGGCCGCTCGACGGCCTCTGGCGCAAGCGCGGGTATGAGCCCCTACCCGGCGTCATCGCCAATTTCCACTGGCGTGACCTGGGCGCCGCCGAGGAGACGACGAAGCAACTGCAGTTCTGGATGAAACCGTTGTGAGCCGCCCCGTCCGCATCGCCGCCGCCGCCTATCCCTTCGACTGGTTCGACGACCTGTCGGCCTATGAGGCGAAGATCACCCGCTGGGTCGCAGAGGCCGCCGACTGCAACCTGCTGGTCTTCCCCGAGTACGGCGCCATGGAACTGGCGAGCCTCGGCGGCTCCGAAATCGCCCGTGACCTGGAGGCGAGCCTTCACGAGGTCGCCAAGCATGAGGCCGCGCGGGACGCGATCCACGCGCGGCTGGCGGCGGAACATGGCTGCCACATCCTCGCGGCCTCGGGACCGGCCTTTCCAGCGTCCGGCGCGCGGCCGGTGAACCGCGCGGTGCTGTTCGGGCCGCAGGGGCGAATCGGGCATCAGGACAAGCAGATCATGACCCGCTTCGAGCGCGAGGACTGGGACGTGACCGGCGCGCCGGGCCTGCGGATCTTCGACACGCCCGTCGGACGCCTCGGCATCACCATCTGCTATGACAGCGAGTTCCCCCTGCTCGCCCGCAGGCTGGCCGAGGCAGGGGCCGAGATCATCCTCGCCCCCAGTTGCACCGACAGCGTCGCGGGCTTCATGCGCGTCCGCATCGGCTGCATGGCCCGCGCGCTGGAGAACCAGTGCGTCGTCGTGCAGGCCCCGACCGTGGGCACCTGCGACTGGAACCCGGCCATCGACGAGAACCGGGGGATCGCCGCGATCTACGCGCCCCCGGATGGGCTATGGCCGGAAACCGGGATCGTGGCCGAGGGGGCGATGGACGCGCCAGGCTGGGTCAAGGCCGAGATCGACCTCGACCGCATCGCCGAAAGCCGCCGCGACGGGCGGGTGCTGCCCTTCGCGCACTGGCCGGAAAGCGAGTCCGTCCCGGTTCAGTCCGCCTGATCGCGCAGCCGGGGCACGTCGCCGGCGGGCGCCGGTTCCGGCGCGAGGTTGGCAAAGTCGAACAGCGCCGGGTCGGGCAGGTGCGAGGGGCGCACGTTGGTCAGCGCCCGGAACATCACCTGACGCCGGCCGGGGCTGCGCGCTTCCCATTCGTCCAGCAGCTTCTTGACCTGCATCCGCTGCAGGCCTTCCTGGCTGCCGCAGAGGTCGCAGGGAATCACCGGATAGTTCATGGCGCGGGCGAAGCGCTCGCAATCCGCCTCGGCGACAAAGGCCAGCGGGCGCAGCACGTTCAGGTCGCCGTCCTCGTTCAAGAGCTTCGGCGGCATCGAGGCCAGCCGGCCGCCGTGGAACAGGTTCATGAAGAAGGTTTCCAGAATGTCGTCGCGATGGTGGCCCAGGACGACGGCGCTGCAGCCTTCTTCGCGGGCGATGCGGTACAGGTTGCCGCGGCGCAGGCGGGAACACAGGCTGCAATAGGTGCGGCCCTCGGGCACCTTGGCCTTCACGACGGAATAGGTGTCCTGGTATTCGATCCGGTGTGGGACGCCGCGCTCTGTCAGGAACTCGGGCAGCACCGTCGCCGGAAAGCCCGGCTGGCCCTGGTCGAGGTTGCAGGCTAGCAGATCGACCGGCAGCAGCCCGCGCCATTTCAGTTCGTGCAGCACGGCCAGCAGGGTATAGCTGTCCTTGCCGCCAGACAGGCAGACCAGCCAGCGGTCGCCGGGCGTGACCATGTGATAGGTCTCGATCGCGGCGCGGACCTCGCGCACGAGGCGCTTGCGCAGCTTGCGAAACTCGGTGGACGAGGGCGCGCCGCGGAACAGCGGGTGGATCTCGGTCTCGTCGGCGGTGTCGGTGGCGTCGTCCAGCATCAGGCGGCCTTCTGGTGAGTGGTCCGGGCGCGGCGGGTCAGGGGCGGCTCCTGGGCGGGACCGGATCATAACCCCAGCCGCCCCAAGGATGACAGCGGCCGATGCGTCGAACGGTCAGCCAGCTTCCCCGCAGCGCCCCGTGACGTTCCAGCGCCTCGAGGGCATAGGCCGAGCAGGTCGGCTGGAAGCGGCAGGCGTGGCCCACCCAGGGGCTGAGCAGCAGTCGATAGGCGCGCACCGGCAGCGCGACGATTCGGGCCATCGGGCTCACCGCTTGCCCCTGCGGCGGGGCTGGGCGCCGGGGTCGGGAGCGCGCGGGTCGGGACCGGCATGGACGCGGACCAGCGCGCGGGCAAGGTCCAGGCGCATCTCGGCAAAGTCGCGGGTGGCGGTCGCCTCGGGGCGGCCGACCAGCACATAGTCCCAGCCGCCTTGCCCCTGCGCCGGGATCACCTCGCGCGCAAGCGCCCGCAGGCGCCGCTTGGCGCGGTTGCGGGCCACGGCATTGCCGAGCTTCTTGGAACAGGTATAGCCCACGCGGATTGCGCCGCTGGGCTCGACCGGTTCGGCCGGATCGCGGCGGCGCGCCTGCAGCAGAAAGCCCGCCGTTCCCTGACGACGGGCGGATGCCGCGCGCAGGAAATCCGCGCGCCGGGTCATCGTGGTCATGGCCGCGGCCCTGCGCCCTGCTCCGTCCTCCCCGGCAGGCGCCGGGGCGTCAGCGGTCAGCGCATCGGCCACGGGCCCATGCCCGATCAGGCCGACAGGACCTTGCGGCCCTTGGCGCGGCGCGCGGCCAGGACCTTGCGGCCGCCCTTGGTGGCCATGCGGGCGCGGAAGCCGTGCCGGCGCGCGCGAACCAGGTTCGACGGCTGGAAGGTGCGTTTCATCGTCGTAGCTCCAACAACAAGGGCGCGCAGGGTATGGGCCGTCAGCCCACGCAAGCGCGCCGGGAATGCGAAGCCCGGCTGATATGACGCGCATGTGCCCGAGTCAACAGAAACGACTCCCTGCCGTCCTTTTCCAAACGTAACGGCGCGATCATCCACTCTTGGGAACTGCGCGCTCATCACATATGTTTGATCCGCAGCGCCGCCAGGGCCGATGCGATTGCCGGTGCCCGGCTCTGCGACGATACGGGACGACATGAACTTCAACAGCATTTCCGGCCGCTTCGCCCTGCTGACGATCGTGTTCGTGGTGCTGGCGGAGATCCTCATCCTCGTTCCCAGCGTCACGAACTTTCGCCGCGACTACCTCGAGACGCGACTGGAACGGGCGCAGATCGCCAGCCTTGCCCTGCTGGCGACCGACGAATCGATCGCGGCCGACCTGGAAAGCGAGCTGCTGGAGAACGCGGGCGTCTTCAACGTCGTGCTGCGCCGCGACGACATCCGCCAGCTGGTACTGTCCTCGCCCTTGCCGCAGCCGATCTCGGCCACCTATGACCTGCGCGACGACAGCTGGGGCGTCAGCGTCCGCGACACGTTGCACCGCCTGCTGAACCCCCGCCCGGAGGTCATCCGCGTGATCGGTGAGCCCGTGCGGCAGGCGGGCCAACTGATCGAGATCACCATGGATACTGCCCCCATGCGCGCGGCCATGATCGAATTCGCCCTGCGCCTGCTGGCGGTCTCGGCGGCCTTCTCGGTGATGACGGCGCTTCTGCTGAACCTTGCCACGCAGCGGCTGATCGTGCGCCCGATCCGGGGGGTGATCGACCACATGATCGCCTATGCCGCCTCGCCCGAGGACAGCCGCACGATCATCACGCCCGGCGCCAGCATGGGCGAGGTGCGCGAGGCCGAAAGCGCGCTGGCCCAGATGCAGCGCACCGTCACCGCCTCGCTGAAGCAGCGCGAAAGGCTGGCGCAACTGGGGCAGGCGGTCGCCAAGATCAGCCACGACCTGCGCAACATCCTGACCACCGGCCAGATCCTCGCCGACCGGCTCGAGGAAAGCGCCGACCCTGCCGTGCGCCGCGCCGCGCCCAAGCTGATGGGGGCGATCTCGCGCGCGGTGAACCTGTGCGAAACGACGCTGGCCTTCGGCAAGGCCGAGGAGCCCCAGCCCTCGCTGACGCTGTTCCACCTGCGCCCCCTGGTGGCCGAGGTCATCGAGGCCGAGGAGCTTGCGGGCGAGGCCGTACCCGAGGCCGCCGTGGAATTCATCGCTGATATCCCTGCCGGCATGCGCATCCGCGCCGACCGCGACCAGCTTTACCGCGTGCTGGCAAACCTCGCCCGCAACGCGCGCCAGGCGATCGAGGCCACCCGACGCCCCGGCACCATCGAGATTTCCGCAACCGAGGACGAAAGCCACTGGTGCATCCGCGTGGGCGACACCGGCCCCGGCCTGCCCCAGAAGGCGCGCGAGAACCTGTTCCAGCCCTTCACCGGCGGCATCCGCAAGGGCGGCACCGGCCTTGGCCTTGCCATCGCAGCCGACCTGATCCGCGGCCACGGCGGGCGGCTGGACCTGATGCGCAGCGATTCCGAGGGCACGGAGTTCCAGATCAGCCTGCCGCGCGAGATTTCCCGGCTGCCGGAGTGAAAAACCACATCGGGGCGATTTTACCGCTTGCATCCCCCCGCGGCTGGCCCTAGTTAGCCGCCCTACGACGGACCCGTAGCTCAGCTGGATAGAGCACCAGACTACGAATCTGGGGGTCGGGCGTTCGAATCGCTCCGGGTCCGCCATTTCCGAAAAAGGGCCGAGGCATCGCTGCCTCGGCCCTTTTCCGTTGCTTCACAGCATGACCTGCCAGGGCTGTCACCGGCCATGCCGCCAAGGCAGGATGCTCTCCTGCCCCGACGACATGGCGATGGTGATGCGCCCGCCCTGCTGCCTCAGGGCAGCATCGAGCCGGTGTCGATGAAGCGCTGGTGCCAGCTCAGCGCCTCGGCCAGCAGCGAGGGGGAGTGCTTGCCATAGGAGCCCTCGCAGGCGCGGCGGAAGTAGTCGGCCAGGTGCGGGCGATAGTCGGGATGGGCGCAGTTCTCGATGATGGCCCGGGCGCGCTGCTTGGGCGACAGGCCGCGCAGGTCGGCAAGCCCCTGTTCCGTCACGATCACCTGCACGTCCTGGGTCACGTGATCGACGTGCGAGGCCTGCGGCACGATGGCCGAGATCCGCCCGCCCTTGGCCGTCGAGGGCGTCATGAAGACCGACACATAGGCGTTGCGGGCGAAGTCCCCGGACCCGCCGATCCCGTTCTGGATGCGCGAGCCCATGATATGCGTCGAGTTCACGTTGCCGTAGATATCGGCCTCGATCAGCCCGTTCATGGCAAGACAGCCGAGCCGCCGGATCAGTTCCGGGTGGTTGCTGATCTCCTGCGGGCGCAGGATCATGCGGTCGCGGTAGCGGGGCATGCCGGCGTTGACGCGCGCCGCAGCCTCGGGCGACAGCGAGAAGGAGGTGGCCGAGGCCATCCGCAGCCTGCCCGAATCCAGCAGGTCCAGCATTCCGTCCTGGATCACCTCGGTGAAGGCGGTCATGCCCTCGAAGGGGCTGTCCACCAGCCCGGTCAGCACGGCGTTTGCGATGTTGCCCACCCCCGACTGGATCGGCAGCAGCGAGGCGGGCAGACGGCCACGGGCGACCTCGTGGCGGAAGAATTCCAGCAGGTGCCCGGCGATAGCGCGGGCGGTCTGATCGGGCGGGGTGAAGGGCAGGTTGCGGTCGGGCGTGTCGGTTTCCACGACCGCCACGATCTTGCCCGGATCGCAGCGCAGGCAGGGCTCGCCGATGCGGTCGTCGGGGCGGGTCAGCGGGATCGGCACGCGATCCGGCGGCAGGCGGGTGCCGTAATAGATGTCGTGCATCCCTTCCAGCGCCGGGTTCTGCCAGCGGTTCACCTCGAGGATCACCTTCTCGGCGCGGTCGAGCCAGGTCTTGTTGTTGCCGACCGACGAGGACGGGATCAGCGCCCCGTCGGGCCGGATGCCCGTCACCTCGATCACGGCGACGTCCAGCGGCCCCAGGAAGCCCTGCCAGGCCATGGGCGCCACCTGGCTGAGGTGCATGTCGAAATAGTCCATCTCGCCGCGGTTGATCTTTTCGCGGGCGATGGGATCCGAGTTGTAGGGCAGACGGAACTCGATCCCGTCGGCCTTGGCCAGCGCCCCGTCGAGTTCCGGGCCGGTCGAGGCCCCTGTCCAGACTCGGACCCGGAAGGGGCGGCCCGCCGCGTGCTCGGCCTCGATCCGCGCGGCCAAGGCCAGGGGCACCGCCTTGGGATAGCCCGAGCCGGTGAAGCCGCTCATCCCCACGGTATCGCCCGAGTGGATCATCGCCGCCGCATCCTCGGCCGACATGATCTTCGCGCGAAGGTCTTTGGGGGCGATGCGGGTCATGGCAGGTCTCCTCGGCTGCAGATGGCAAGGATGCCCTTACCGCCGGGGCGCAAAGAATGTGAAGCTGGCTCGCCTCACGCGCTGGTCAGGCTTGCGCTGGGCGCAGGACTTGCAGGGCCTTCAGCGGAGGCCGGCTCACGCTCGGGGGCCGTTCGAAACGCAGCGGGCGGGCCCCCGGCCATGATCCGGCAGGCTGCCTTTCACTGATCTGGGCGGGACCTCAGACCTGCCGCCCGCCCAGGAAGCGGGCGAAGGTTTCCTGCCCCTTCGGACCGAACAGGACCACCTCGTAGGGCTCGGGCACGGTGCCCGGGTAATCCATGCCCGGCGAGCCCGCGGGCATCCCCGGCACAGCCAGCCCCGTCGCCGCAGGCCGCTCGGCCAGCAGGCGCGTCAGGGCGGCGGCAGGGACATGACCCTCGACGACATAGCCCTCGACCTCGGCGGTATGGCACGAGGAGAGTTCGGCCGGGACGCCCAGCCGCAGCTTGAGGGCATCAACGTCCTCCGATTCCACGACCCGCACGGGAAAGCCCGCAGCGCGAAGATGATCGACCCAGGCCCCGCAGCAGCCGCAACTCGGGTCCTTGGTCACCGTCACCAGCGGCAGGGTTGCGGCCCACCCTGCCCTTCCGACCGCAAGCAGCAGGGGCAGCGCGCCCATTCCGGCCAGAATGGCCCGCCGGCCGATCCCGTGAGTGTTCCGCATCTTCAGACCTCGTCCTCGCGCCTGTGGCTGATGCCTGACGTAAATCCGGCAGGCCGGACACCAAAGGGGCAAGAGCCGCGACATGATGCCGCCGAAGCCCGGCGCGGCTCACCCCTGCCAGCGCGCCGGCATCAGTCCCCGCAGCGCATTGCCGACCCACAGCCGCACCTGTGGCAGGTCGTCGGCCAGCAGCTTTTCCTCGCGGCAGTGTCCGCCTGTCAGCAGTTCGGCGCGCAGCACGCCTGCCAGCAACCCGCAGGACAGGGGCGGCGTGCGCAGCCCTTCGCCCCGGTCGAAGAACAGCGTGGTGATGGTGCCGTCGCAGAGCTCGCCCCGCTCGTTGAGGAACAGAAGCTCGTCCAGCCCCTCGGGCATGGCTGCGCGGGCCGCGTCATAGACCGCGCGCCGCGTGGTCTTGTGCCGCAGCCAGGGGTCGGCCGAGTGCAGCCGCGCCGAGGCCAGCCCAAGCCGCCATTCGGGCGGCGAGGGCGGCAAGGGCGCGCGCGCGACCTCCAGCACCCCCGCACGGTCCAGGGTCAGGCGCAGGCGCGCGGGCGTGCCCGGCTCGCCCCTCAGCGCGGCCCCTGCGGCCTTGGCGTCGCAGGGCCAGTCCAGCGCCGCCGCGCTGGCCGTCAGGCGCGCGAGGTGCCCTTCCAGCCGAGGACAGGCCGCACCGTCCCACAGCGCCGTCTCGATCAGCCTCAGCCCGGGGTCGTCAGCGGCAGCGCGAAGCGGGTCTTCCACAGCGCTTCCTCCCATTCCGAGGAGGCGGTCGAGTCGTTCACGACGCCCCCGCCCACGTTCAGCGTGACGCGCCCGTCGGCCCAGACCGACAGCGTGCGGATCGCCACGGAAAAGCAGCCCGCGCCGTCCGGAGCCATCCAGCCCAGGGTGCCGCAATAAACGCCACGCGCGAAGGGCTCGACCTCGCGGATGATCTCCATCGCGCGGATCTTGGGCGCGCCGGTGACGGACCCGCAGGGGAACAGCGCCCGCATCAGCGCGGGCAGGCTGGCGGGGGCAGTCAGTTGCCCCGTCACGCGCGAGCTCATCTGGTGGACCGTGGCGAAGCTGTCCACCTTGAACAGTTCAGGCACCCGGACCGACCCCACCCGGCAGATCCGCGCCAGGTCGTTGCGCAGCAGGTCCACGATCATCAGGTTCTCGGCCTGGTTCTTCTCGGAGGCCGCCAGCGCGGCCGCAAGCTCCGCGTCGCGCGCAGGATCGGGATGGCGCGGCGCGGTCCCCTTCATGGGCCGTGTCTCGATCCGCCCCGAGGGTTCGAGCCGCAGGAACAGCTCGGGCGAGCGCGACACGACCACCGGCCCCCCCAGGTCGGCGCAGGCCCCGAAGCCTACCGGCTGAAGCCGTCGCAACGCGCGGTAAAGGCCCCAGGGCGAGCCGCGTTCCATCCGGCTTTCCAGCGGGAAGGTCAGGTTGATCTGGTAGCAGTCGCCCGCCCGGATATAGACCTGCACACGCGCGAAGGCGGCCTCATAGGCCTCGCGCGACACCAGGGGGCGGAAGGGCGAAAGGCTGACCTCCTCCTCGGGGGCCGCGTTGTCCTCTCCAGGCGCGTCGAAGACCCCGAAGGCCAGCAGGGGACCGGGCGGTTCATGCATCAGGGGCCGCAGCCGGTCCTCGAGCGCATGCCCCGCCTCGTAGGACAGCCATCCCGCGATCCACTTGCCCGCACGGCGCGCCTGCTCCAGCCGCTCCAGCGCGGGCAAGACCTCATGGGGGGCATGGGCCAGAACCAGCGCCGAGGGATCGCGGAACAGGGCAGGCCTGCCGCCGGGGCCGAACTCGCAGGATATCACAGGCGCCAACGCGATTCCTCCAGGCGCGGCGACCCGCCACGGGCAACGTTCGCCCTTTACAGGCCGTGCCGGGTCCAGGCAATCGCCCCGCCGGAACGGCAACGCCCGGCCCGAGTTGAGCGAGGCACACGCGCCCTGCCGTTCCACGAGGCACCCTTGGATTCACCCCTTTTCCCTGCCCCGCTGCCCGCCGAAAGCGCCATGCTGGACGCGCTGGGCTTCGGCCTCTACCGCCTCGATGCCGAGGGGCGCTGCACCTATGCCAACCCGGCCGCCCTGCAGATGCTGGGCTATGCGGCGGACGAGGTGCTGGGGCGGAACATGCACGAACTGATCCACCACAGCCATCCCGACGGCTCACCCTTTCCGCAATCGGCCTGTCCTCTGCTGGCCACCCGCCTGACCGGCCGCGCGGTGCGGCTGTCGAACGAGGTGCTGTGGCGCAAGGACGGCAGCTTCTTCACCGCCGAATACTCCGCATGGCCGCTGATCGAGGCGGGCGAGCCCGCAGGCAGCGTGGTGACGGTGGTGGACACCGCGCGCCAGGGCAGCGCCTCGGATCGGCTGGCGCTGCAGGTCACGGTCAGCCGGATGCTCGCGGGCAGCGCCGAGATCGAGGAGGTGCTGCCGCGCCTTCTGGCCGCCGTGGGCGGCAGCCTCGGCTTCCAGGCCGGGTTCTTCTGGGCCGTGAACCACCGCGAGCGGCAGCTTGCCCCCGAGGCGAGCTGGGTCGCGCCGGGGCTGGACGCGCGGGCGCTGGTCGAGGCCACGATGGATCTGACGCTGGACCGGGGCGAGGACTTGGCCGGGCGGGCCTGGGAAGAGGGCGAGATCGTCCAGTCCCTGCACCTCGGTGACGCCGGACGGCCCAAGGCCGCGCAAGCGGCAGGCTTTGTGGCGGCCATGGCCGTGCCTGCGCGCCTTGGCCGCCGCGTGCTGGGCGTGATCGAGCTTTACGCCCGCGCGGTCCCCGAGGGCGGGGACGACCTTCTGGACAGCGCGAATGCCATCGGCCAGCAGGTCGGCCAGTACCTGCGCCGCAGGCGCGCCGAGGCGGCGCTGCGCGACCGCGAGGAGGAGTTCCGGGCCTTTGCCGAGAAGCTGCCGCAACTGACCTGGATTGCCGACGCCGCTGGCGCGATCAACTGGTTCAACAAGCGCTGGTACGACTATACCGGCGGCAGCTTCGGCCAGATGGAGGGCTGGGGCTGGTGGTCGCTGCACCACCCCGACCACGCCGCCCGCGCCGAAGAATCCTATCGCGCCGCCATCGAGGCCGGGACCGTCTGGGAGGACACCTTCCCCCTGCGCGGCCAGGACGGGCGCTATCGCTGGTTCCTGTCCCGCGCCGTGCCGATCCCCGACGAGGACGGCCGCATCACCCGCTGGTTCGGCACCAGCACCGACATCACCGCCCAGCGCCAGGCCGAGTCCCGCGCGCTGGCCGCCGAGCGCCGCTTGCGCTTTGCCCTGCAGGTGGCGCGGATCGGGTCCTGGAGCTGGGATTTCGACCGCGAGGTGCTGGAGGCCGACGAGGGCTTCCGCACGCTCTTCGATCTGCCTGCGAGCGAGGGCGAGCTGCCCGCGGCCGAGTTCCTGGCCCGCATCCATCCCGAGGACGCCCCGCATGTCGCCGCCACCTTCGAGCAGGCCCGGCGCGAGCAGGGTGAGTTCGATCTTGAGTTCCGCCTTGGGAGCGAAGGAGGCGAGGTGCGCTGGGCCGTGGCCCGCGGCTCGGTCGAGCGGCGGCCCTTTGGGCGCGGCCTTTACGCCTTGGGCATCACCTGGGACGTGACCGACCGCCGCCAGCGCGAGGAAGACCTCGCCGCTGCCAAGATGGCCGCCGAGGAGGCCAACCTCGCGAAAAGCCAGTTCATCGCCAACATGAGCCACGAGCTGCGCACACCGCTTTCCGCCATCATCGGCTATGCCGAGCTGCTGGAGGAGGAAGCCGAGGACCTGGGCGAGGCCGCCGCCCACATGGCCGAGGACCTTGGCAAGATCGAGGTCAGCGCCCGGCACCTGCTGTCGCTGATCAACGGCGTTCTGGACCTGTCCAAGATCGAGGCGGGCAAGATGGAGGTCGAGGTCGAGCGCTTCGACGTGGCCCCCCTGGTGGAGGAGGTCTGCGCCACCGTCGAGGGGCTGATGGCCAAGAAGGACAACAGCTTCACGGCTGATCTGGCCCCTGACCTGGGCGCCATGCAGTCGGACCCCGTGAAGCTGCGGCAATGCCTGTTCAACCTGCTGTCCAACGCCGCCAAGTTCACCGAGAACGGCCGCGTCACCCTGACCGCCGCCCGCAACGGCGACTGGCTTGAGTTCCGCGTGGACGACACCGGCATCGGCATGACGCCCGAGCAGCAGGAGAAGCTGTTCCAGCGTTTCACCCAGGCCGACGTGTCCACGACAAGGCGCTTCGGCGGCACGGGCCTGGGACTGGCGCTGACCAAGGCGTTCGCCGAGATGATGGGCGGCACCATCGCCGTGGACAGCGCCGAGGGCGAGGGCACGAGCTTCACCCTGACCCTGCCCGCCGACCTGCGCCATCCGGTCGCGCCCGACAGCGCTGGCGCAGAGCCGGGCGGCGAGGCCGGTCCCGCCGACCGCGTGCTGGTCATCGACGACGACCCGCACATGCGCGATCTTCTCACCCGGTTCCTCGGGCGCGACGGGCTGGCCGTGGTGACGGCGGCGAACGGGCAGGACGGGTTGGCGCTGGCGCGCGAGATCGCGCCTTCGGCCATCATCCTGGACGTGATGATGCCCCGCATGGACGGCTGGGCCGTGCTGTCGGCGCTGAAGGCCGACCCGCAGCTGGCCGAGATCCCGGTCATCATGGTGTCCATGATCCGCGAAACCGGCCTTGCCTATTCGCTGGGGGCCGCCGACTACCTGACCAAGCCCGTGGACTGGCAGCGGCTCAAGGAAACGGTGGACCGCCACCGGCTGCCCTCGGCCGTGCCGTCCGGGCTGGCGCTGGTGGTCGAAAGCGACGACCCCACGCGCGAGGAACTGGGCCGCCTTCTGACGGGCGAAGGCTGGGAGGTGACGGGGGCCGCCAATGCCTCGGCCGCCCAGTCGCGGATCGCGGAGCGGCGGCCGGACCTGATCCTCGTCAACCTCGACCTGCCCGAGGTCGAGGGTTTCGCCCTGCTGGGCCGCCTGCGCCGCAGCCCCGACCTGCGGGCGATCCCGGTCATCGCCCTGACCGAAGGCGGCCTGCCGCCCGGAGAGCGCGCGCGCCTGCGCGATCAGGTGCGCCAGGTGATCCAGCCGGGCGAGGACAGCGTTGACGAACTGCTGGACGAGTTGAAGCGCATCGCGGCCGAGCGCGCGGAAATGAAGAAGGAAGGACGGGACTGATGGCGAAACTGCTGCTGGTCGAGGACACGCCCGAGATCTGGGACTTCCTGTCCCGGCGCCTCAAGCGGCGGGAACATGACGTGGTGCTGGCTCATGACGGACAGGCAGGGCTGGACATGGCGCGGGCCGAGCACCCGCAGGTGATCCTGCTGGACATGAACCTGCCGGTGATGGACGGCTGGACGGTCGCGCGCCAGCTCAAGGACGACCCGGCCACGGCCGCCATCCCGATCATCGCGCTGACGGCGCACGCTCTGGCGGGCGACCGCGAAAAGGCGCTGGCCGCGGGCTGCGACGACTATCACCCCAAGCCCATCGACTTTTCCAAGCTGCTGACCCAGATCGACGCCGCTCTGGAGGCCGCAGCATGAGGGTGGGCGAGATCATGGCCCGCCATGTCGAGTTCATCCCCGCCGAGGTCCGCGTGTCCGAGGCGGCCGAACTGATGGGCGAACTGGACGTGGGCGCGCTGCCCGTGGGCACGGCCGAGGACCTGCAGGGCGTCGTGACCGACCGTGACATCCTGTACCGCGTCGTGGCCAGGGGGCTGAACGGCGCCGAGGTCACCGTGGGCGCCATCGCCACCCGGCCCGTGATCGGCTGCGGCGAGGAGGACAGCCTGCAGGACGCCATGAACCTGATGGCCGCCCATCACATCCGCCGGCTGGCCGTGCGGGATGACGGCGGCCGGGTGATCGGCTGGCTGACCCTGGGCGATGTCGCGCGCCACCTTCTGGTGGAAAGCGGCTCGGTCCAGACGGTGCTGCGCGACCTGACCGAAGGCCATGGGGCCGAGGCCGCACCCGAGGCCCGGCCCGTTCAGGTGCGGTAGCGGCGCTCAAGGCTGCCTGCCACCTCGGCCGACAGCCCCAGCCGTCGCGCGACATAGTCGAGGAAGGCGCGGTTCACCCGGCCGCGCCGGTTGATCGCCAGCAGCGCCGCCGCATAGGCATGGGTGGTCAGGCCCGCCTCCTCGACCCGCGACAGAAGCCGGCCGAGATGCTGGGGCTCGGCCAGCGCGGCCTCCAGCCGCCGAGTCTCGGCCTCGCCCGCGCCAAGCCGCTCCAGTGTCAGCGGCAGCTGCTGGGCCTCGCGGGGATCCACCTCGCCGTCCCCTTGGGCGGCAGCGGCCATGACATCGACGAGCAGGGCGGATTCCTCGGGTGCGAGCGCGCGGAAATTCAGCGTGTGCGGCACCAGCACCTGCCTGCGGTTCGACAGCCAGCCGTCCAGCAGCTTGGCGCCCAGCGCGAGTTCCAGCCCCTCGGCCGGGGCGGGCGGGCCCGGCGCGGCAGCGGGCGCCACCTCCTGCGCCTGCGTCTCCAGCGCATGCGCCTGTCCGTCGCGGTTGCGCGCCGTCCTGAAGATCCAACCCATGATGTCCACCGCCCCTGCCCTCGTTCCCGACGCCCGGTGGAACCGGCCAGCGGGCCGCGCGGTTCCGCCCTGCCCCTGCGGAGTGACCCCCGGAATTGACCCTCGACCAAGCGCTGTCCTTCGGCCTGATGGCCGTCACCATCGGCCTGTTCATCTGGGGCCGCCTGCCCTATGACCTCGTGGCCCTGCTGGCGCTGCTGGCGGGCGTGCTGATCGGGATCATCCCCGCGAACGAGGCCTTTTCAGGCTTCGGCGACGATGTGGTGATCATCGTGGCGACCGCCCTGCTGGTTTCGGCGGCGGTGGCGCGCTCGGGCGCGGTGGAAACGGCGATGCGTCCGCTTCTGCGCAACCTCAAGGGCGCGCAGGCGCAGGTGACGGTGCTGGTTTCGGCCGTCACCGTCCTGTCCATGATCACCAAGAACGTGGGCGCCTTGGCCATGCTGATGCCGGTCGCGGCGCAACTGTCGCGGCGCACGGGCACGCCCCTGTCCTTCATGCTGATGCCCATGGCCTTCGGGTCGCTGATCGGCGGGATCGTGACGCTGGTGGGCACCTCGCCCAACATCCTGGTGTCCAAGGTGCGCGAGGACATCCTGGGCAAGCCCTTCGGCATGTTCGACTATACGCCCGTGGGGATCGTCATCGCCGCGCTGGGCGTGGTCTTCCTGTCCTTCGCCTACCGCCTGCTGCCCGACCGCCGCGCCGCCAGCCGGTCCATGGACGCGGCCTTCAACATCGAGGAATATTCGACCGAGGCCCGCGTCCCCGAGGGCTCGCCCTTCGTCGGCCGGACCGTGGCCGAGCTTGAGGCCCTGGCCGAAGGCGGCCTGCGCGTCACCACCATCATCCGCGAACGCTTCCGCCGCCACGCCCCCCGCCCCGACAGCATCCTGCAGGCCGAGGACGTGCTGCTGCTGAGCGGCGAGCCCGACGACCTGGAGCGCGTCGTGGCCCGTGCCCGCCTGCGCCTGGCGGGCGAGGAGGTGGCCGAGGACGAGGAAGCCGACGCCGACAGCGTCGTGGCCGAGGGCGTCGTCACCGCCGATTCCCCGCTGGTCGGCCGCACCCCGGCCGAGGCGCATCTGCTGCGCCGCCACGGGCTGCAGCTTCTGGCGGTCAGCCGCAGCGGCCAGCGCCTGACGCGGCGGCTGCGGCGGCTGCGGCTGGAGGTGGGCGACGTCCTGATCCTCAAGGCCGCGCGCGAGCGGCTGGCGCCATCCCTGGGCGAGCTGCGCGTCCTGCCGCTCAGCCAGCGCGACGTGGCGCTCGGCAGCCGCAAGCGCAGCTGGCTCCCGCTGATCATCCTTGGCGCCGCGATGGTGCTGGTGGCAGCCCATGTGGTCCCCGTGGCCGTGGCCTTTGCAGGGGCGGCGGCCCTTGTCCTGCTTTTGCGCGTGATGACGATGGACGAGGCCTACGAGTCGATCGAATGGCCGGTGATCGTCCTGCTGGCCGCGCTGATTCCGGTCAGCAACGCGATCCAGGCGACCGGCGGGACCGACCTGATCGCGGCGGGCCTCGAACGGGTGGCGGGCAACGTGCCGCCGCTGGTCGCGCTGGGGCTGATGATCGTGCTGGCGATGGCGGTGACGCCCTTCCTGAACAACGCGGCGACCGTGCTGGTGATGGCCCCCATCGCGGCCAGCCTGGCAGGGCGGCTGAACCTGAACCCGGACCCTTTCCTGATGGCCGTGGCGCTGGGGGCCGCCTGCGATTTCCTCACGCCCATCGGGCACCAGTGCAACACGCTGGTCATGGGGCCGGGGGGCTATCGCTTTGGAGATTACTGGCGGCTGGGGCTGCCCCTGTCGATCCTTGTCGTGCTGGTCGGCACGCCGCTGATCGCCATGGTCTGGGGGTTGAGCAGCCTCTGACGCCGGACAGGCGGCAGGGCGGGCTTTTGAACGGAAGGGAGGCTTCCCCGATGTCGGACAGCGGACTCCTTGCGCCCGGATGGCGCTCGGGCAGGCGGGGGGTGAACGGCCTGTCGCTGCACGTCGTCGAGGCGGGTCCTGAGACCGGCCCCCTTCTGGTCCTGCTGCACGGCTTCCCCGAGTTCTGGTGGGCCTGGCGCCACCAGATCACGCCGCTGGCCGAGGCGGGCTTCCACGTGGTCGTGCCGGACCTGCGGGGCTACAACCTCAGCGACGCGCCGCGCGGCATCGGCAGCTATCACCTCGACCTTCTGGTGGCGGATGTGCTGGCGCTGGCGGACGGCTTCGGGGCGGACCGCTTCGACCTCGTGGGTCACGACTGGGGCGGCGTGATCGCCTGGGCCACGGCGGCGCGCCACCCGGGCCGGATCGGGCGGCTGGTGATCCTCGATGCGCCCAACCCCGAGCTTCTCGGCCGGGCGCTGAGGCACCCGACGCAAGCCCTGCGCAGCAGCTATGCGGCGCTGTTCCAGCTGCCCCTGCTGCCCGAGGCGCTGTTGCGCCCCCTCGGCTTTGCAGGTCTGCGCGCGATGATGCGCGGCAGCGCCAAGCCCGACACCTTCCGCCCCGGCGATCTCGACCGCTACGCCGCGGCTTGGGGCCAGCCTGGACGGCTGAGCGCGATGCTGAACTATTACCGTGCCCTGCGGCGACGCCGAAGGCCCGCGGAACCGGCGCGCATCCGGCCACCGACCCTTGTGCTATGGGGCGAAAGGGACGCGGCGCTGGAACGCCACGTGGCACGGGACGCCGTGGGGTTGTGCGACAGCGGGCGGCTTCTCGTCATCCCGGGCACGACCCACTGGCTGCATCTCGAGGAACCAAAGCGGGTCACGGCCGAGATCGGGGGCTTCCTGAAGGGGAGTTCCTGACGGCTGCGCCTGCATCCTCCTCAACGTGACCCCCGGAGCCACAAGGGGCCGACGAGGTTGAGGCCGATGATGCGCAGGATGTGATGCGTGCCCACGAAGGCGGGTTCGAGCTTCAGCACCAGCGCCATCGCGGCCATCGCCTCGACCCCGCCCGGCGCATAGGCCAGCCACAGCTGTCCGAAGGGCAAATCCAGCATCCAGGCCCCTGCCGCCGCGAAAAGGGCCGAGACGCCAAGCGCCAGCAGGATGCTGACCGTGGCGCCCGGCACCGTGCGGACGACCGTCCGAAGCGTCGTGCCCCGAAAGCGCGCACCGATCACCGCGCCCGTTGCGATGAAGCCCAGGATGATCAGCGGCTGCGGAAAGCGCCCCTGCACGAGACCGCTGGCATGCAGCCCCGCGCTGACCACCATGGCCCCCAGCACCGTGCCAGCCGGTACACGCAGCCGGTTGAGCAGGATCGCCGCCGCGCCGCTTGCAAGAAAGACGGCCAGCGCCTCGGGGGGCGTGTTGGTCGGCTGCGGCCCCGCGGCGGCCGCGCCGATCGCGCCGCCGCTTGCCAGGGACAGCACCGGCGGCATCAGCGCAACCAGGGTGAAGACGCGCAGGCTTTGCGCCAGGATGACGCGCGGCAGGTCGGCGCTGCTGTTCGCGGCCATGATGGCGACCGACGAGAACGCCCCCGGCATCGAGGCGAAGCGCGCCGTGGTCCTGTCCCAGCCATGCACCCGCGCCAGATAGACGCTCGACACCGCCATGGTCGCGGCGATCGAGGCCACCAGCAGCGCGAGGCTGCCGGGCCAGGCCTGCACCTGCCCCACGATCCCCGGCGTGACGCTGGAGCCGATGGAGATTCCCACCAGAAGGAAGGCCACCTCGCGCGGGCCCCGCTCGAGCCCGACCGGCAGCCCTGCCAGCGCGCCCGCCGCCGTGGCGATCATCGCCCCCATCAGCCATGCCGCGGGCAGGCCCAGCGCCACCGCCAGCCCCGCGCCCGCGGCGGCAAGCACCGCCGTCGCCAGCCCCCAGCCAAGCCGGCGCGGACCGGGTCGAGAAAGCTGCGCCATCCTGTTGCCCCCCTTCGCCTGAACAGCCCCCCTTGGCTGCGCCCGGTCCCGCAGGCAAGAGGACAGTTGGTCTGAGAAGCAAGAGTGCCGTAGCGGGGGGCGGGTTCCCGGCCCTGATCCTGTCGGTGAGCCTTGGGAAAGGCCGGCCTGTGCCTTGAACTTGCTTCGGGCCGCCGCAGACCGCCCTGTCCTTGCGCTGCTACGTCCGGGGCACTCTTCCGGGGCGCTGTCAGCCCCCAGGTTGACCTTCGCGCAAAGGGCCGCAATCTGCCCGCCATGTCCCGAAGCTTTCCATCCTTCCTCGTCGTACCGGCGACATGGCTGCTTGCTGCATCCGTCGCCGGTGGAGCGCTCTGGGCAGGATGCGCCTGCGGCAAGCGCGCCGAACTGCGGCACGGGGCCGAACTCTACGCCATTCATTGCGCTGACTGCCACGGAGCGCGGCTGGAGGGGCAGCCGGACTGGCAGCTTCCCGGCGCGGACGGCACCCTCCCTGCCCCGCCCCATGACGATTCCGGTCACACCTGGCACCATGACGATGCCATGCTGGCAGACTACATCCGCCGGGGCGGGCAGTCGGTCCTGGATGACATGGGGGTGCCCATGACCTCGGGCATGCCCGCCTTCGGCGAGATCCTGACCAAGGACGACATCGCCGCCATCCTGACCTTCATCAAGTCGAACTGGCCCGACGACATCCGCGCCATCCAGGCCAAGCGGAACGGCGGCTAGGTGCGGGCCCCGGACAGGACAGCCGGGCCGGTTCGGCATGCGCCCATCTTCCAGACCTGCGGCGGATCAGTCCTGCAGGCTCGGCGGCGGCCGTGGTGCCTACTGCCGTCCCGCGTTCCTACCGACCCAGGCGGTCATCTTCTCGATCTCCGGCCTTGAGGCCCTGATGATCTTGGGGGCCTGGCCTTCAACTGCCCGCCGTTTCCGGATCCTCCAGGGCACGGGCGGCCGGCTATCGCGCCGGCTACTCTCAGGCCGGAACCGGCTCGGTGGTGCGCTGCTCCTCGGGTTGCAGCATGCCGAGGAAATCGGCGGACCATTTCGAAATGTCGTTCTGCTCGATCCTGGCCATCATCGCCGTGTAGCGTTCGACCCTTGCCTCGAGAGGCATCGACAGGGCGCGGGCGATGGCATTGCCGATCGCCTCGACATCGTAGGGATTGACCAGCACCGCCGCGTCCAGCTCGCGCGCCGCCCCGGCGAAGCGGGACAGGACAAGGACGCCGGGATCGGCAGGGTTCTGGGCGGCGACGAATTCCTTGGCGACCAGGTTCATGCCGTCCCGCAAGGGCGTCACCAGCCCCACCCGCGCGATGCGGTAAAGCCCCGCGAGCGTGTTGCGTCCGACCGACTGGTTGATGTAGCGGATCGGCGTCCAGTCCAGCGTGCCCATCGCGCCGTTCACGCGGCCCGCATGCTCGGCCACCTGCCGCTGCATGTCGGAATAGCCCTGCACCTCGCTGCGCGACTTCGGCGTCACCTGCAGCAGCGTCGTGCGCCCTCGCCAGGCGGGGTTGGCGATCAGGAAGCGCTCGAAGCCGTCGATGCGGTGAGTCAGGCCCTTGGAGTAATCCAGCCGGTCCACCCCGATGATCAGGTCGCGCCCGGCGAAGCTGACGGCGGTACGCTTGACGGCCTTGCTCCGCACGGCCTCCTTGGCGGTCGAGGCGAACTCGGCCACGTCGATGCCGATGGGAAAGGCCTTCGCCTGGAAGCGCCGGCCATAGGCGGCCATCCAGCCGTCGCCCATGTCGCGCCCGATCCCGTCGCGCTTGAGGGCCAGCGCGAAGTTCTCGACGTCATGCTCGGTCTGGAAGCCCAGAAGGTCATAGGCGGTCAGGTTGTCGATGATCGCCTCGTGCACGGGCAGCGTGAAGAACACATCCGGCGAGGGCCAGGGGATGTGCATGAAGAAGCCGATGCGGTTCCCGACCCCCAGACGGCGCAGCTCGGAGGCCATGGGGATCAGGTGGTAGTCGTGGATCCAGATGATGTCGTCGGGCTGGATCAGCGGGCGCAGCCGTTCCGCAAACAGACGGTTCACCCGGAAATAGCCGGCCATGTCCTTGCGGGCGTATTCGGTCAGGTCCAGCCGGTAATGACAGAGCGGCCACAGGACACTGTTGGCGAATCCCGTGTAGTATTCGGCTAGGTCGCGCCGGGACAGGTCCGTCAGCGCGAAGGTGATGTTGCCCCGTTCCACGAACTGGAGGGGTCCCGGCTCCTTCACGCCGCTGGACTTGCCGGTCCAGCCCATCCAGACGCCGCCCATCTTTTCCAGCGCCGAGTTCAGCGCGACGGCCAGCCCGCCGGCCGGCGGTCCCTTGGCGGGGTCGGGAACGCGGTTCGAGACGACGACCAGCCGGCTCAAAGGACATCCTCCCAGCGGCGGGACAGGTGCATGGCGGCATAGACGAGCCCGACCATCGAATAGGTCTGCGGGAAATTGCCCCAAAGCTCGCCCGTCTCGACATGCACCCCTTCGGAGAGCAGGCCGAGGTGGTTCCGCGTCCGTAGGATCTCGTCGAAGATCTGGCGGGCATCCTCGCGCCGGCCGACCCGGACCAGCGCGTCGATCAGCCAGAAGGTGCAGGCGGTGAAGGCGGTTTCCGGCGCCCCGAAGTCGTCGGGCGCGCGGTAGCGGTAAAGGTGGTTGCCGAAGCGCAGGTGCTTCTCGCAGGCTTCCAGCGTGGACAGGAAGCGCGGATCATGCGCCGGGATGATGCCGATCTGCGGCATGAGCAGCAGGCTCGCGTCCAGGTCCTGGCCGCCGAAGCTGGAGACGAAGCTCTGCAGCTCCTTGTTCCAGCCCTGTTCAAGGATGCCTTCGCGGATCTTGTCGGCTTCGGCCCGCCAATGCGCCTGCCGCTCGGGCAGCGCCAGCTTGGCCGCGATCTTGGCCAGCCGGTCGCAGGCGGCCCAGCACATCACGGCGGAATGGGTGTGGACGGCGCCGCGGGTGCGGAATTCCCACAACCCGGCATCGGGCTGGTTCCAGCGCTCGGCCGCCTGCCGCCCCAGCCGTTCCAGCCGGGTGAACAGCGCCTCGCCGCCCATGGTGGGCAGGCGCTCGTCGAAGAAGGCTTGGGTGATCGACAGGATCACCGAGCCGTAGCCGTCGTTCTGCACCTGCGTATAGGCGGCGTTGCCGCGCCGCACGGGGCCGAGGCCGCGATAGCCGGGCAGGGTCGGGACGATCTCCTCGTCCACCTGCCGTTCCAGTCCCAGCCCGAACAGGGGCTGCAGGTAGCCGTCGGGCGAGCCTGCCGCGATGTTCGAGACATAGGCGAGGTAATCCTCCATCGTCCGGGTCGCGCCCAGCAGGTTCAGCGCGCTGACGGTGAAGTAGGAATCCCTTAGCCAGCAGAAGCGATAGTCCCAGGTGCGCCCGCTTTCCCCGTATTCGGGGATCGAGGTCGTCAGCGCCGCGACGATGCCGCCGGTTTCCTCATGCGCACAGAGCTTCAGCGTGATGGCTGAGCGGATCACCACGTCCTGGTAGTCCAGCGGCACCGACAGGTAGCGCACCCAGTCGCGCCAGTAACTGGCGGTCTGGTCCAGGAAGCTGCGGGCGATCTGCATGGGGGCCTGCGACAGCCGCTCGTCGGCGCCGAAGACGAAGGCATAAGGGCGATCGACTAGGAAGGCCTTGCCGTTCTCGACGAAATCGACCGGGGCGTTGGTGGTCAGGCGCAGCACCTGGTCGCCCAGGATGAAGCGGATGTGGTTGGTGCCCCGCGTGATCTCGGGAACATGGGCGCCATAGCCGTGCCGGGGGCGCATCAGGACGCGGACGCGGGGGGTGCCTTCCAGCGGCTCGATGATCCGCACGATGCCCAGGGGGCGGAACATGCGGCCCAGGTCCTTGAAGCGGGGGGCGAAGTCGAGGATGCGCAGCCGGTTGCCCGAGTTGTCGGTCAGGATCGTTTCCAGGATCGCCGTGTTGCGAAGATAGCGCTGCTCGCTGTGGGCAAAGTCCTCGACGGTGATCGACCAGTCGCCGCCACCCTGCGCTGCGGGTCCGCCCAGAAGGCGGCAGAAGATCGGGTCGCCATCCATGCGGGGCGCGCACATCCAGACGATCGAGCCGTTGCGGTCCACCAGCGCGGCCGCCGCCGCATTGCCGATGACCCCGAGGTCAAGCGAATGGGTCGGAACAGTGCTGGTCGTGGCGGGGGCGAGGGCTTCGACGGGGACGTTCATCGCGCCACCCGTTCGATCCAGGCGCGCACATCCGCCGGCGTGGCGACGCGGCCCTGCGCGAGGGTGTCGCGCCGATCCGTGCCGACCCGGACCGACAGGCCGCCCAGGCGGTTCGCGGCCGCGAACATCGCCTCGTCCGTCACGTCGTCCCCGATCGCCAGCGGCAGCCGTCCCGCGAAAGCCTCGTGCCCCATCGTCTGCATCAATGCATCTCCCTTGTCACGGCCACGCGGCCGCAACTCCACAACCGCCTTGCCCTCCTGCAGTTTCCATCCGTCGCCCACGCTTTCGGAAAGCGCCCGCATCAAGTGCCGCACCTGCCCCTCGCTGGCCGGGGCAAGGCGGTAATGCGCGGCAAAGGCGGCACCCTTGTCCTCGAAGATGACACCGGGCCAGCGCGCCGCCTGCTCGCGCAGCCGGTGCTTGGCCGCCGAGAACTCGTCGGTGAGGCCGGTGCCGAAAACCCGCCCGGCCCCGTCGCGCCATTCCGCGCCATGCAGCCCGTTGATCACGACAGAAAGGCCCGGAAACAGCCGATCAACCGTGGCAACCGAGCGCCCGGTGACCAGCGCCAACGCGCCGCCCAGCCTTGCGGCCAGCCGGGCCAGAGCCGCGGGCAGGCCCAAAGGCACGCTGATCCCGTCCGGGGTGTCGGCAATGTCCAGAAGCGTGCCGTCGATGTCGAGAAACACGGCCAGGCCGTTCACATCGCCCGGCAGTCCGTCCAGGGCCTGCAGGCTTCCAGTCGTCTGATCGGATTTCTGATCCATCGCGGCAACCTAGGCACCGTGGTTGCAGGGGACAACCCCGGCGCGCAGGCCGGAAGGCTTGGGTTGCCTTTCTGCGGAAGGCTGTCGGGGTGCCTGCCCTCGGGTTGAGCATCCGTGCGCGGGATGACTGCCGTTTCTGCAGAGGCGGAAACCTGTTCCCGCATGATCAGGGTTCCATGGGTTGCCCTCCATCGGCCAGGAAGCGGCTCCATCAGCAGCTTAAGTGATATGGGGTTCGTAAGGCGGCTTGCTGAACAGCCCCCCGACCTTCGGCTTGCTTCGCTGACAATCGGCCAAACACGCTGTCGGAAGGTGCGACGTGGCCCTTACGGCTTGTCAATTACGCCGTGCTCGACCTGGCAGGTCATCTATCTCCGTCCAGGTGGTCGCGACGGGTGGTTTCCCACCGGCTGGATCGGATACGGGCCGAACGATGCCTCTGCCGCCGTCACGCAGCCTGCATCCTCACCGC
>NZ_JBHLWE010000018.1:0-5596 GCF_042432925.1 Paracoccus niistensis
CAACCCGGTTGTAGGAGCCGGTAAACCCCAGTGCGACCAGATCGGCATGTAGCTGCGTCAGGGGGCGGCGCTGCTTGCGCGACTTCAAGGTCTCGGTCTTCAGCCAGGCTGCCAGTTTGTCGGCGAACGGGTCGAGCTTGCTGGGCCGCTCCGGCACCGAGAACCTCGGCTCGACCGTGCCCGCCTTCAGATACTTCCTGATGGTGTTGCGCGACAGCCCGGTCCGACGCGCGATCTCGCGGATCGGCAGCTTCTCTCGCAAGGCCATGCGGCGGATGACGTTCAAAAGTCCCATGTGGATCACTCCGATGCCCCCGTCGCTCACCGCGTTCGGAGGAAGGGTCACATGGGTCAAATCTCAGTGGAAATCAGGCGCCGTGCCGGGTCAGTTCCAAGTGGAAATCAACACTATCTGCACTCTCTTTGCCGATAGGCATCCGCTCAATCAGCGCAAGGCACATGTCCCGAGCACGATCCGGCGATGAACAGAACACCAAGGTAGGACGAAGCGCCTTTTCAGCCACGAACGATGCAATAGCTCCTGTTGAGCCATCCAAGATAATGCGTTCAATATCGACTGCAACGGTTCGGAAGTCGGTCTGAAAGAACTCGAACTCGACTCGTGGTGAACGCCAAAGAAGAGTCGAGATCATCGGTCCAAGCATGAAGAACTGCTTTGATTTCGGGACTAGTCGCCGCACCGCCAGACCTAAGCTGACCGTTCGAGGATCTTGCCCCTTGGCATCTATCTTGTAGAACTCATCAACAACAAGAAGATCAATCTGCGTGAGATCGGTCCTAGCCAAAGCACGTTCCTGAGTTAGGACGTAAATCTGCCGTCTATTAGGATCGGCTGCCTGCTGCTCATTCCAGATAATTTGTACATCATCACCGAGTCGAGCGAACAAGCGCCTTTTTGTTTCATCAATGAGTGCGATTGTTGGAACAATAATGACTACCCTCCGCCTTTTAGCCGAGGCGCAAAGCATGTCGATGATGAGCGACTTCCCGAATGATGTGGGCGCGCTCAGAATGACGTTCCTTCCATCTTCCAGCCGCTCAATGATCTTTAACTGCTCTCGATGGTAGACGATCTGCTGATCTGAGCTCGACCGATATGCTTCGTAAGTAAGTTGATCTCGGTACGTTAGGTGATTGGGATCGGCGTAAGGAAACAATCCTGCTTGGCGAAGGAGTGCGCTCTGCATATCTAGAAGGCCGTGTGGGATGTCAGCTTCTATGCGCTCAATCGCATCCGTCAGACGGATTACAGCTTCAAGGACATCAGCGCTTTCCGGCCCTCTAAGCGCAATCTCAGTCGCAATACCCCGCCCTAAATCGAACAGAGCATCCGGACTCTGATCTGCGCTCAATCGTTCACGAAACTCCTTAAGATTCACGTGAAAAACCCTTTCAGTCGGGCATCAAATCTTTCTTGAAAATCTGCCTTATCGCCCAGTGGTATTGCTAAAATCTGTATGGTGATAGGATGTGGAAGTTTGGCTTCCTCCGCAAATTTCTTGAGGGGAGCTAATTCCGACGCTAAATTCTCTAGGTATGTTTTTTCTGAACTATAATTTCTCACTGAATTGCTATCATACGCAATTAATATGGGAAAGATTCCGTGGGAAATCAAAGTGTCAAGGCGCTCCCTATCTGAGAACGCTCTCGCAACTGCCTCTCTATTTGGCAGGTCATCAGGGATTTTTCCTGCAATCAAAGATTTCTCTTGCTTCAAGAACTTGGGATCGAGGTGTTCAATAACTGAATTGAAGGCTTCCTTGATTGCAGCTTGTGGATCAAGATAGAATTTCGATTCACCCAACCAAATTTCAGCGCCAAGGTCATTTGCGGCGGGAACCATATGAACCATGTCAAATCCTTTTACGGTGTCATTATAGGAGCTTTTGTAAACAAGTTTGCAAATGACCGGAACAGTTTTGAATGTCTGGCGACAAGCAATATGAAGTAGGAGTTCTCCGATCTCTCCACGGCGCTGATACTTCTCGGTTGTGTAAAGACGCTGCGCGGCTTGACCCATTATCGTCGCGGGTTCTATGGCTATACGATCAGCATACTCCTTCTCGGTTAAACAAAAACTTGGTAGCCAATTGAGTAGGTGCGTGATCAGCTCATCTCGACGCCATTTGCCAAGATCAAAACCTGCGCAAAGTGACCGCAGATGTGGCGGTAGTTTGATGTCAGTCGAACGGACTTCCAGAAATGCTGGCGGGCATGGAAGAGCTGGCACGGAGTTTCTCGTTCCTTCCTCTGCTACAATCAATCAGGAGCGTATCCTGACTTCTCGGCAGATCGCTACTGTCTTGTTGTGATCAATCATCTGCGAGGCGGCCGACAGGAAACATATCCTCACCGTAATGGTGCAGCTTGACGTGATGGCTACGGCATAGCCACCGCACGTTCAGGGGTTCATCGTATCGGTCGTGGTGAGCATCGACCTTGGCAACGCCGCAGACCTCGCAGGTCTGCTTTTCCAGTGCGCCAGACATGAGCGCCCGCTGGACGGCAAGATGGGCCTGATACTTTGGCAGGTTGGTGCGGCGCCAGTTCGTTTGACGGGTCTCGCTTTTCAGCGACGGTGGACGGGGAGGCTTTGGATCGTCCGTCATCACGCCGCCGCCGCCTGCCGGCCCAATGTGCGATACACTGTCGGTCGCGAGATCGAAAACACCTCTGCCAGATCACTGATGGAATAGTTGCCGGTGTCATACATGCGCCGCAGCTCCTGCTGCTGGCGCTCCGACAGCTTCGGCTTCTTGCCGCGCAGCTTGCCCTTGGCGCGGGCCACCGCCATGCCCTCGCGGGTTCGCATGCGGATCAGGTCAGCCTCGAACTCGGCAAAGGTGGCCAGGATGTTAAAGAACAGCTTGCCCATAGGATCAGTTGGATCATGGATCGAGGTGCCAAGCTGAAGCTTGATCCCGCGCGCGGCCAAGTTGTCGGCTATGTCTCGGGCATCAGGGACGGAGCGCGCCAGCCGGTCCAGCTTCGGCACAACTAGCGTGTCACCCTCCCGCAAGGCTGCAAGCGCCTGATCGAGACCAGGGCGGGCGCGGTTCGTGCCGGTAAAGCCGTGGTCGGTGTAGATGCGATCGGAGGCGACCCCGAAGCTGGCAAGGATACCCTTCTGCGCAGCAAGGTCCTGTTTGTCGGTGGAACAGCGGGCGTAGCCGATCAAGATCTGTGACATGGCCCGATCTGTAACAGTAGCCGCCCCTTCATTGCAAAAAATATCGGACCATTCATCTGAGATTCTGTCCAATCAGCAAATGTTGGCCTTCGACGAGCCTGTTCAGGGGCAAGCTGACCGTCCTCTTAACGATCCGTCACGGACAATAAGACTTCTGATTTTTGCGACGAGTCTCTCGGATGCGAAATCGTTAGCAATAGCTTATGGGAAATCTCAGTTGCAAACGGCGGAAACGGCTGTGGGCAAGAACCTATAGACTGAAGAACGCGCAATATTGAGGCGCTTGGCGATGGCGGTAGGACTGAGCCCTTCTTGCACATGCAGCCGCCGCACCTCGGCAGGGTCGATCTTCGGCCTGCGCCCCTTGTAGACACCGCGCTCCTTGGCCGCGGCGATCCCCTCCATCTGCCGCTCGCGGCGCAGGTTGGTTTCGAACTCGGCAAAAACCCCTAGCATGTCGAAGAAGGCCTTACCGGCAGCGGTCGCGGTATCCACCGGCTGCTCGGTCGCCTTCAGGGTCACGCCCTTTGCTGTCAGTTCGTAGACGATGTCCTGCAGGTCCTTGAGGGAGCGTGCCAGCCGGTCAATGCGAGTGATGACAAGAGTGTCGCCCGGGCGCAGGAACTGCAGCAGGATGTCGAGTTCGGCGCGGCCCTCGCGAGAGGCGCCAGTCTTCTTCTCGGCCCGGATCACCTGGCAGCCTGCGGCCCGCAGCGCAGCCTCCTGCAACGAGAGATCCTGGTCGGTCGTAGACACGCGAGCGTAGCCGTAAAGAGTCATAAGCTGCCGTTTCTGTCCGGTTGGGGTCTAGACCCGATCACGCTACTGTTCGAAATCCTCCAAAGCAACCCTGATCGGACGCACGCCGGCGTCCGATGCGTTTGTTCTTCTAGCGTATACCCGAATTGACACTATTTCGGTAGAGTACCGTGCAGATGGTTCTTCGAGTGCATGATCGTGTCAACTGCCTCATCATGGCTTGTTTGGCACGACAGTACCATTGTAAGCTACTAGGTATGAATATGGCTAATGACGTTTTAAGAGGGCGGATGACATGACTGCGCAGAGGGTCAGGATCATCGAAGGAGGCAAGCTCATCATCCCAGCTCCGATGCGGCGGAAACTCGGGATAAGCACAGGCGATACCGTCCTTGTCGATATTGAGGACGGCGAACTGCGTGTCCGTTCGCTCACGCAAGCCATCGCTCGAGCTCAGGCCATTCTGCGGCGCCATGTGCCGGAAGGCGTGTCCCTGGCCGACGAACTAATTGCGGACCGCAGACGCGAGGCTGAGCGTGAGTAGGATGGTGGTGCTCGACTCCTCCGCCCTGCTCTGCGTGCTGAACGGAGAGGCCGGCGTGGAGCGCGTAGCGGAGGCGCTGCCCTCGGCAGTGATCGGCGCCGCGAACCTCGCGGAGGTCGTTACCAAGCTGCGGGAGCGTGGTCTGAGCGCCGAAGAGGTGGAGGAGGTACTTGGCGGCCTTCACCTTGATGTCCGCCCGTTCACCCCTGCCCAGGCCTACGCAACCGGCCATCTCAGGCCCGCCACGCGAACCCTCGGCCTTTCGCTTGGGGATCGTGCCGGCTTGGCGCTCGCGGCTGAACTCGGCGTTCCCGCTCTGACGGCAGATCAGGCCTGGAGCAGTGCCGACGTCGGCGTGAAAGTCGAGGTGATCCGAAGGTAGAGCAGCGATCTGCGAGATGCAGCATCCAGTCTCCTGCTTACCTCTGACACCGTTGCCGATCAGTGTATCCGGATCGCAGCTGAGCAAGGGAATGCCAGACATCTGATTTCCTGGCAGGGTTCTCTGACAGTGATGAATGGGAGCGGCGAGCCTCTCAGACCGGTCGACGAGGACGGCGGGACGGCCCCCAAAGTCTAAACGCTGTGGGGCTCGACACCTCGGTCCCGAAGAGGTGGAAGCAGAGGCCCGCCCTTTATACGGGCGCCTTTGCCGGAACGATGCGGCCACGTGTTGATTTCCACTTGGAACTGACCCGGCACGGCGCCTGATTTCCACTGAGATTTGACCCATGTGACCCTTCCTCCGAACGCGGTGAGCGACGGGGGCATCGGAGTGATCCACATGGGACTTTTGAACGTCATCCGCCGCATGGCCCTGCGAGAGAAGCTGCCGATCCGCGAGATCGCGCGTCGGACCGGGCTGTCGCGCAACACCATCAGGAAGTATCTGAAGGCGGGCACGATCGAGCCGAAGTTCACGGTGCCGGAGCGGCCCAGCAAGCTCGACCCGTTTGCCGGCAAGCTGGCAGGCTGGCTGAAGACCGAGACCTTGAAGTCGCGCAAGCAGCGCCGCCCGCTGACGCAGCTACATGCCGATCTGGTCGCACTGGGGTTTACCGGCTCCTACAACCGGGTTGCTG
>NZ_JBHLWE010000019.1:0-157839 GCF_042432925.1 Paracoccus niistensis
CCGTAGCGCCAAAACCCGTCATGCACTAAGATTGCAAACGGACCACCTCATTGGGGCAGGCCACCTTGGCCTTCAAGGGAGGTGTTTCCTTTGCTCTCGGAGTAGTGGAGTCGAACCTCCACCGTGACGCTTCCCGTTACATACCCATAGAGCTCATAGCTCTCGTAGTAAGCCGTTGCTGGGTTTGTCAGCCCAAAAAGGGGCAGAATGAGCAACGCTGCCCTTGATGGGGCGCCACTGAGAGCGAAATCCTTCATTGTCGCGCTCGGGTAAGATTGCGAAACGAGAAGATGTCTGTGTTGTTTTAGGATACCACACTTCCTTGCGCCTGTTAAGGCGAATCCTGGTCATTCAGTGGAGCGCGTGATTAAAGACTTGGCACGAACTCCTGACTTCGGAAGAGCAGATCAGGCTTTGATCGGCGCCTCGTGCCAGATCTTGATCCGCCTGCATCCCGGCAGGTCGTTGCTGATGAAGTCCAGCCGGCGCTCCTCTGCCTCGAGGGCGCTGATCAGCTCATCCTCTCCGGGCAGGTCCACCCAATCGTCATCATCCCTGGGCTCGTCGCCCGGCAGCCATCGCGAGAGATTGGTCCTGAAGCTTGCGGTCAGCATCCCGGCCTCATGAACATCGCGATCGAACTCGATCTCGACTTCGCGTTCGATCGGGAGATGGCAACTGTATCTGCCCTTCCTGCGTCTTGCGTTCTTGAGTACGGCTTCCGGGATCTGCACCTTCGGCAGTCCGCGGCGCAGGATGCCCGAGACGCGGGACAGGTCCGGGAGAGCGGGCCAGTGGTTGCGGCGCAGACCATCCAGATCGAAGTCGAGCTGGGAGCTCACCCGGCCGGTAAGTCTCGTCTCATCGAGCATGCGCCCGAGGGCCACGCATATCGCGTGGTGGGCCGCGACCATGCGTGGGGTAATCTCGCCCTTGGTGCCATGCTGCTTCAGATACTCCCCTCCTGGGATCGTTTCACTTGGCACCAGGTATGCTTCTACGCGATCGGCCACTCTCTTGACCACGAGGCCCGCGAAAGTCGCGATGCGCGTCTTGTCGTAGGTGCGCAGCATGTAGCGGCGCGGTGCCTTAGCAATGGGGAAATCATGCCCGGCGGCCCAGTCGAGCGCACGGACAAAGAGCTCGAGCCCCGTGAGGCTCCTGTCCTTCCAGTCCGGGAAGAGATGCGCGGCGCCGGCGAAGCGCAGGTCTGCCCTCTCCATCTTCCGCGTGTCCAGAACTGAGCGCCCTTGCCCCTGGAATTCACCCATCCAGGCTCGGGCTTCCTGGAAGCTCAGCTTCTCGCAGCAAAGATGAAGATCCTGTCCTGGCAGCCCCTCATCAGGGTCGAGCAGTCCCAAGGGAGGGATGATCGTCACATCGGGAACAGGCGCATCCTCTTCATGTGCCGAACGATCGGGGCTTGGTGTCGTCCGGGGGATGATCTCACCGGTCAGGCTCGCTTCCGAGCGCGTCTCCCAGTCATAATCGAGGACGACCCTGTAGGCGCAGCCCAGCTCCTGTGTGACGTCTTCGGAGAGGGAAAGGCCCTTAAGTCCCTGCCTGATCTCCTTCTTCGCCTGCCGCTCGTCCCATCTCCTCTCCGGCTGGTGCCGCAGGATGGGATTGCTGTGCCATGAGTCTGGAACCTTGGCCGAGAGGAGTTGCTGAACCCTGGCGCACTCCTCTTCAGGCAGTGGCCTGCGGCAGAGGGTAATCTCGATATCGACATCGCCGAAGCTCGAGGCTGCCTCATCCAGGAGGCTGCCATAGAGGCGCGCGTCCCGGACATAGACGAGCCGGTCGGGCGCGGCGTTGATCCTGCGGATGCGCTCGAGCACCTTGTCGAGAATGGCGGTTGCCTGGGCCCGGTTCATCCGCTCCTGCATAGGGTCGGCGATCAGCCGACTACCATGCGCCGTGAGGCTCCATTCCTCATTTGTGTCATGGGGCGCCATCCACTCGATATACCCAGCGGCCGCGACCTTCCTGAGCAATGCGTCTGCCTCGGGGGCATTGAGATCGAGTGCGTCCATGAAGACAGGAAGAAGCCAGCGGAGCCGGTTCTTCTCCCTGTAGGCAAGGAGACGCCGAAGGGTGGCCAGATCTATGCCCGGGACGGCTCTGTGCTTGGCGGGTATGGGCATGGCCTGGTTCATGTGTCTGTCTTTCTTTCTGGCGATCGGCAGCTTCATGTTGCGCGATGCCATGCGGATTTGACCTTCATGCAGGTGTCGCAGGTCATATTGGCCATTCATTCCGGCAACGAAATGCCGGCGTCAATCGCGTCATCCAGGTCGGGGGAGCGCCAGGATCTGCGCTTCCCCGGAGACGATCAGAACCGGATCCTCCGGCCATCGAGGGCCGTCATGACAAGATCCAAGGTGTTCTCGACCGTAACGGAGTCGCACGCCGCGCGTGCCTCCGGTTCCTTTGCCAGTTCCGGAACCAGGCGGAACGCTGTCCCGATTTCCTCATCAGACACGCCGAACTCCTTCACAAGCATCCCGAGGTTATCCCGCAGGTGCTTTATCCGCTCGGAGTATGACCAAGTCTCCCATCCCGAGAATACCGCGCCGACGCTGAAAGGCCAGGTGCAGCACCACCCACTGGGTAGGACATCTATGCGCGCCACATTGTCCGAGACAAAGATCGCATCATCGAGAGCGATCCGCCCGAAATGACTTCCCTCACCTCCGAAGTCGACGAAGCCCTGATCGTCCAGGTCATCCTGTGGGTGCCGGAATCATGATCAGGGAGTGAACCGGATCGATGGGTATCCCTCCCGTCAGTGAGAGGCAGTCATAGGCTGAACCAGCGCCATCTGTGCCGGTTTCGGCCCGGTGGCTCACCACATGGTCGATATTCTGCTGCCTCACCACGGAGAATGTAGCATGATGCCGCTGTAGGCTGACTTCCCATGATTTCGGTGCGGGCATGTTGAGGAGACGCCAGATGAAACCCGAAACAAAGGGTGCGATTATTGGCGCGATTGTTGGTGCAGTCGGTACTGTTCTTGCGTCAGTAATCGGGCTGATTCCTTGGATGTTTGGCCATGGAGAAACGACACGCGTCGTCCTTGCAACCCAAGATGGTTCTGAAGCATTACCCTTGAACCTTGCATCGCTTCCAAGACCATCAAATAGGGTTGCCAAGGTACTCGCCCTGCTAAACGAGCAGGATACACGACGAATTGTCGACATCGCGCTAATCGGACGCGACAACAGCGGCCTCTCAGGTCTTTGCCTTCATACCCCAGAAGACGAAGCCGAACTGGCCGCGTTCCGCAGGTTGGAAGAAATCGGCCTTGGAGCAGTTCATGTCGAGGAGGTGCCGGAGAGGCTTGGATCACATACGGTGCAAGCGGACTTTCCGGATGTTGATGGAACCTGGTATGCGCGGATAGATCCGGAAATGCTTGATGAGATGTGCAGGGGCGTACGTGTGTGCCCACGCTCCTTTTCGTTTACCCCGACGGATCTTGGTATCGAGACCAGGACCTTCCTGCGAGATCTGCTCGTCACCCAGATCAAGGATCCAGCGGCTGATGATGGATCCACGTGACCCTCATCCACCTCTTTCCATAGCCCTACGATCCGTTTGCATCCTGCCGGATGCATGAAAAGTGATGCTGCGCGTGGCGGATCGGCAATCAAGGGCCGGAGGACAAGAACGCCGGAATTCGTTTGCCTGGCTCTGCCGAGTCCATGTGCAGGAACGCGGAATGACGCCGAACTATTCATACGTGGATGTCATCAAGGCGATGGGCATGTCAGCAAAGTCTGTGGGTGACGCTTCGCGGTTGGCGTGATCCGCCAATATCTGCTCGTCCCTGTCATCAGAGGAGCGCAGCCATGCCAAAGCATCACACCCCTGCGGGCACCCTGGACCGCCTGCTGAGCCTTATCAAGCGACTCCCGTCCCACCAGATCGCGGAGGCCGAACGAGCGCTGACGGAGAGCCGGCGGCGTGCTGAGGCCGGCCTCGAGATCGACGGGGCGGCAGCCGAGCGCTCTTGTCCTAACTGCGGCGGCGACGAGCGGCGCAAGTGGGGTCGCACCGAGCGAGGCGAGCGGCGCTGGCAATGCAAGGCCTGCAAACGGACCTGGAGCGGCCTCACGGGAACCGCTGCGGCGGGGGTGCATCGTCCGGATCTGCTCTTGGAAGCGATCAAGGACATGTTCGGCGACGCTCCGCTCTCCTGTCGCAAGCCGGCCAGCAAGCTCGGGGTCTCACGCGACACGCTCTGGCGCTGGCGCATGCGCGTGCTGTCGGCGCTGCCGAGCGCCCCGGCCGAAGTGTTCCAGGGGATCGTGGAAGCGGATGAGACCTTCCAGCGCGAGAGCCGCAAGGGCAGCCGGGAATGGGTGCGGCATCGTGCGGAGCCCCACCTTCATCCGCGGCCGCCGCCACCGCTGGCGCGACTACGGCCGCCAGGGTCCGCCGCAGGCGATTGTCCGGCGCTTCCTCAAGCCATTGCTCGGGGTCGCGGATCGCACCGGGCGCACGAACCTCACCTACATCCCCGACCGGCGGCAGCCGACGATCGCCGCTGCGCTGCTGCCCCAGGTTGCGCCGGATGCTCTGCTGCTGTCGGACGGCGCTCCGCAATACGAGGCGATCGCCAAAGCCGCGGGAATGGGCTACTGGATGCTCGTCGGCGGACGCCGGAGCCGCCTGACGCCCACGACCTACCACCTGAACACGATTAACTCTCTACATGCGAGCTGGAAGGCCTTCCTGAAACCCTTCCGCGGTCCGGCGACCAAGAACCTCGATGGTTACGCCCGATGGCTCATCGCCCGGCGCGATGGATATCTCCCGGTATTCAGAAGGATTCTCGCGTGATCAAGAAGAGCACCAACAGACTTTGCTGACATACCCTTCCACTTCATATCTATCATACGCCGCCGCTGCCTGTGGGGCCGGAAGAAAGGTTAGACAAATAGGCCAAAACAGGCAAACCGACACTCGTCGAAATAAGATAGACAGCGGGTGCAGAGAGGATAGCGAAGGCCACAAAGATCAGTCTCGCACCGGCATTAAACAACTTGAATTTCCGGAGCGCAATTTGGCTATTGATGTTGGTCTGAGTAGAGAGATCGTCCAAGTAGTTGCGTGTTGTCGTTTCACCTTCAGGCGGATAATACCGATCGCGAATCCGATCACGGAAAGATTCCAGGGAAAAGGCAGCCGCGTCGCCAAAGAACAGCATGACCCTCTCGCGGTCAGGATTCTTGTGAAATCCTAATATGTTGGTCTTCGGCAAAAAGGAACAGAGCGCCGCAGAGGCGAAGAACGGGAGCGCAGCCATGAAGGCCACCCTCCATTCTCGCGCAAGCGGGTTGCTACCGTTAAGCAGGGTGACTGAGGCAATGACCCAGGCAGATGCGAAGGTGAGTAGCGCCGCATTCTTGGCCTCCGCAAATTTCGTAAAATCGATTGCTCTGGCCAAGCACAATGTCAGTAGCCTTTCATAAGCTTCCTGTTGATCGTCTTTTGCCATGCCATCCCCTCAACGTAGCCACATCAGGCAACTACCCATTATTGGCGCCGAGACGGAGCATATGCTCTCGCAGCTTGTTGCAGGCGGGCGACATAAGTCGGTGATTTTCTCCGCCCTTAGCAAAGCGGTACGGGATCGTAGTGACGCCCGCCAGATCGCTCGGCAGTTTCACGTCCACCCCACGGGGCTCCATGAGGATCGCACGGGATCGGCCCAGACGACCCATGAAGAGACCCAGTTCGAAGATTACGTTGTCGCGCGGAGCCGGCCACTTCTCTTCTCGACTCTCCGTGACATCATCGGCATGGGCGATGGCGACTGCGAAATCTGAGTTGTCGACGGCAGCTTCGAGATCCTGGAGAGTGTAGTTCGCCACCTTGAAGCAGCCGTGAGTCCAGAGCTGAACCGCGAAAGGGTCGTGCTCGAATGCGTCCTCGATGATCCGTGCAATGGGAAGAGCTTCTACCGAACTGATGATGAACACCCGGATCTGCTCGCGATAGGCGCCGATGGCCTTGTTGCGTTGAAGCAGACGTCTCGAGAGTTCCTGGGCAATGGCTCGATAGATCGACGAGTGGCGGTTTGCTATGTCCGAGAAAACCTCCTCAGATAGCCGCAGAACCACAACTTTTTCTGCGGCCTGAACGGTCGCAGATCGGGGCTGGATCGGCTGCACGGCGGCCATCTCGCCAACGTGGTCCCCCGGGCCGCGCTTCGCAATCAGCCTACCGTTGACAATCACATCGCAAGTCCCGGAGATGATGAGAAACACATCGTTCGTATCGGCTCCCTGCTCGATGAGTACATCGTTCAGTTGTAATTCCCGCAACTCGCCTCGTTCGGCCGTCTCCTCCGCGAGTCCGGCCGACCCTTGCAGCATCTTTTGGGTGGCGAGCGCCTCTACGAGAAGGCGCCGCCCTTTTTCCCCTTGAAACCTTTCGATCATTCCGCTCCCCTACTCAAGCCAAGCGACAGCGGACAGCAGTCCATCGTTCCACAGCAGGATGTACCCTCAAGCCCTGCCCAGAATGCCGCCTCAGCGGTGGCGCGGTCCTGAAGCGCGAAAGCAAGCTCAACAACGGCATCCGCATGGTCTCCGCAGCTCCGAAGAACTGCTGGAGGGCTGGCCCTCCCCATGATGCAAATGCAGCGCTGCCGAAGGTTCACAGCGCGTCGGGTGTCCTCCCAAACCGAGTAGAGCCTCCGACCGTCACGCAGCATCTGAAGTCCGGCCCCTCCGCTCCCATGTCCCTTGCGCGCGACCCCAAGCCGGCCCTGCGCTAAGTCCTCAACGAAGGGAGAGCCCAGCCGATGCGCAGCCCACTCCGCGCGAAATTGATGGCCTGCGGCATCCCCGTGAGGCCACGTCCGCCGATCCGGCCAGCGCCGGAGTCTTGTGGCACGCTCTTGAAGGGTGAGGAACTTGAAGAGGCGCGCCCACCAGGCTCGCGCGGTCTCCTCGTCACGAACCTCCAGATCGTCGGCCCTGCCCCATCCGAGACAGAAGGTGCCATCGCGGTTGATGTGGCGCTCAGGACAGAAGGCGGGCAGACGGGTCGGCGTGGCCTCACGCGCGGCGACCTCGTCTTCTCGTACTTCCGCCACGATGGCGTAGGTCGGGGCGGTGCCATCTGGTCGAAAAACGGGGAAGGTGAACTCCAGGTAGGTCGCCTGCACGGCCGTCACAGTTGCCCCGAACTCGGCGGCCCAACGGGTCAGGAGGTCGATCGGAGGCTGAGTCACGACCGGCGCGCATAGGGTCTAAGGGGCACGCTGGACGCGCTCTTGATCTCGGGGGCCGCTATGGCGAAGGCGGCATCCTGCGCGGCCTTGGCCGTGCTGTCCCCCTTGTCCGCGAGCGCGTCGACAGCCTCGTCATAGTCAACGTTGGCGGCCTTGCGATCCTGGCCGAACAGGCTCTTCACGCCTTGGCTCCCGGCCTTGTACGCCGCTTCGCCAATTGCCGTCTCGGTGCCGGCGCAGCCCCGCTGCTTATCCTCCGAGGCGAGAACGCCGCGGCTCACCGAGCAACGGACCCGGCGATCGCCCTTCAGGCCCAGCCGCGTGATCGTCATCGGCCCAAGCTCGAACCCAATCGCGAGGCCGAGATCATCCACGTCCACGTCCGCTTCCTCCAGCTTTTCGAGCGAGAGTTCGAAGCTGGACCGGAGCGCCCCGGCGCAGAGCGTGGCAGTGCTCACCGTTTCCTCCTCGTCGGTGGTCTGCGCGGTTCCCTCGCAGACCAGACCGTGCAGGCAGTCCCCGATGAAGCGGATTCGGCGGCCCGCGAAGTCGCTGGACAGGACCCGCTCCATTTCCGAGCGCAGCACATGAAGCGCCCTGACAACGTCCTCCGGGCTGTCCTCAATATGCCGGCCGACGTAGGCGGTAAAGTTGTCGATGTCCGCGTAAATAGAGATCGCCTCCTGCCGCTTCGAATTTCTGGGCGTCAGGGCCGTGATGTCCAAGTCGCGTAAGGGTGGCGTCTGACGGCTGAACTCGATGCTGCCGATCGGGTTCTTCTCGAGATCGTCGCGCCACTCCTTCACGATCTCATCGACTGTGACCCCGAGGTCCGCCGCCTCCTGACAGGCCGCGATCTCGCTCGTAGAGAGGCGCACGTTCTCAGGCTTATCGACCTTCTCGAGGCCGATCGCCTCCCGGGCCTTGTTTGTGAGAAAGATACCCTCAACACGGTCGGCGCCCGAAAGCTTCGCCGCATGGTTGGCGGGCTCTCCCAGAAAGAGCGGCTCGCGGTTGCCGCGGCGGCCGTTGTTCACAGCCAATGCCTGACCTGTGTCGATGCCGACCCGCATCTGAGCGTTCGGGATCTTGTCGTCATCGTCGCCCGTCTCTCGCAGGACGTCGATGATCAGTTTCGCAATGGCGATTGCCCGCTCGACCCGAAGACGCTCCGCCCCTGCCTCCGAGTTGTAGGGCTTGTGGACCACCCCGTGGAGGCGCTGGTTGTGGAAGTCCACCCGGCGGGCGTCCACACGGGAAAGGATGCGGTCCACCGCTCGGTAGTGGAGATTGAGGAAACGGAGGGTCCGGCGATGGCAGGTCACGCCCTCGTCGCCCGTCACGCCCAGCATCTCATCGAGATTGAGGATGTCGGCGTAGAGGTGGACAGCATCCATCCTGTAGGCCTTATTCACCCGGATGCTCTCGAGCGACATGTCGCGCGCGAAGTCGACGACCGTAACAGTCTCGACCTCCTTGAGCCGCTTTCCGATCTGCTCCTCCGCGCGCGTGCGCTTCCAGGTCTTCGCCACCGTCCTGCACTCCTCTACGTCTGCGTGGTCCATTGCTTCGGCCAACGCTTGCCCAAGTCGCGCCAGCAACCCGTCTGGAAAGTAGATGGATATAGCGTTAATATCCGTCAAGAGGTGCATAGGGGGACGTCATGGAAGAGCAGGACCGACGCCGCTGGAGCCAGAGACAACGCTTCGAATTCATCGAATGGAAGCTCATTTGGGAGGGGCTGCTCAACCGCAGCGACCTTGAGGAGACCTTTGGCATCTCGACGCCCCAAGCATCTCTTGACCTGCGTATGTATCGGGAGGTAGCGGGCGAGAACATCGTCTATGATTCGTCCGAGAAAGCCTACGTTCCGAGTCCGAAGGTTGCGCCAAAGTTCCTTCGGGTCTCGGCGGACCGCCTCCTCCTCCAACTGAGGGCTTGGCTTACGGAAGCTCTCCAACGCGAGGACCTCTGGTTCAAGACCATACCGCCCGTCGACATGGCGCCGGACATCACGCGCAACGTGAACCCCAACTGCCTACGAGAACTCCTCGGGGCCATACGCGCCCGTAAGGGGCTGCAGATCCACTACCAGTCGCTAACCAATACGCGTTGGCGGACCATCGCCCCTCATGCCTTGGCCTTTGATGGGTCCCGGTGGCATGTCCGTGCTTGGGCCTGCGACCGCGAGGAATTTCGCGATTTCGTCATCAGCCGGATCGACGAGATAGGAGAAACTTGCGAGGTCGGTTACGATCCGCAGGATGATGTCGAGTGGAGCACCAGGGCAACCCTGAAACTCCGCTCTCACCCGCGCCTCGGCGAGGCCCAGAAGCGGGCGATCGACCGGGATTACGCCATGACCAGCGGATATCGCGAAATCGAGGTTCGACTATCGATGGTCTACTACTTCATTCGTCGAATGAACCTCGACTTGGTAGACCTACCGCCCGAACGGGTCCAGTTGTGGGTCGAGAACCTCTCTGAGATTGAAGAGGCAGTCCAAGCAGCGAAGGACGAAAGCAAGGCACGGGTTGCAGAGCGTCGGCACCGATCGGTGTTGACCCAGTCCCGCAGTAAGTGAACTGCCATTTGTCAGCTCACGGAGCGTACTCAGTCTATTCCGTCGAACGAGACACTTTGGAGCCCTTGGGCAGTACTAACCAGAAGAGCTTGTTGAATGCCCCTCACGTTAAACATGGCGTTTTACCTCAGAAAAGAGCTTGCTGCGCACCAATGCAGGCCCGGAGGTGCATCAAAATGAACTCACCTTGACTGACTATCATGAATTCCTGCCACGAACTCCTGCCGATACGTACGTCACATCGCTTGCTCGCCTATCTGACAAACGCACCATGAACGCCACCTCCCCTACATCAGCTTTGACACAGCCAGGTGAAGGTGTGCTACACATGTGCTATCTGGATAGACCCGCCCTTCAACTCCATGAAAATGTTTAATGAATTCCCTGTCGCGCAAATCCATCATGGGGGCGACGGACAGGCGGGCGGCGCTGCGGACGGGGATCTCGGCGGTCATCGGGGTCTTGCGGCTTTCCTCGGGATCGCGCCTTCTAGCAGCCGGAGCCCGCGACGGCAAACCCTGCGGCAGCACGGCTTGAGCGATCCGGCTGGGCTGCCTATCTTGAGGGCCAGCGCGAAAGGCCTCTCCCATGTTCTCGATCCCCGGAAAACCGCCCGTCACCATCACCCCTGCCGCCGAGGCGAGGATCGCCCGGCTGATGGCCGAAAGGGGCGCCTCGGGTCTGCGCATCGGCCTGAAGAAGGGCGGCTGCGCGGGGATGGAATACACGATGGAACTGGCAGACATGCCCTCGCCCAACGACGAGGTCGTGGAACAGGGCGCTGCCCGCGTGCTGATCGCACCCACCGCACAGATGTTCCTGTTCGGGACCGAGATCGACTATCACACGGGCCTGCTGGACAGCGGCTTTCGCTTCGTGAACCCGAACGTCACCGACACCTGCGGATGCGGCGAATCGATCCGCTTCGAGCCGTTGGAGGGCTCGGCCGCGCGCCGTGACAGCTGAGGCGATCCATCGTCAGCGCCGGAGCCTCCGGCGGGGATATTTCCGGACAGAAGACGACCCGCGCCTTTTCTGACCGCAAGGCAGTTCTTCTTCGTTCAAATATCCCGGGGTCCGGGGCAGCGCCCCGGTCCGAGGGTGACGCCGGTACCCGCCCTTGATCCCCTGCACCCGGCCGCGCTAGGCCGTGGCCGACCCAACAGGAGGATCCCATGCCGCCCCGCAAGCTTGCCGCCGGAAACTGGAAGATGAACGGAACCCTCGCCTCACTGGCCGAGGTCGAGACACTGATGCACGACTGCGCCGGCGCCGGGGTCGATATCCTCATCTGCCCGCCAGCCACGCTGCTGCGCCTGATGGCCGAGCGCGTGAGCGCAGGCGCCGTCGCCGTGGGCGGCCAGGACTGTCATGCCAAGGAGTCAGGCGCCCATACCGGCGATATCTCGGCCGAGCAGCTGAGGGACGCGGGCGCAAGCTACGTGATCGTCGGCCATTCCGAGCGCCGCGCCGACCATGGCGAGACGGATGCCGCGGTTGCCGCCAAGGCCGTGGCTGCCCACCGCGCCGGCATCTCCAGCGTCATCTGCGTCGGCGAAACCGAGGCGCAGCGCGATGCAAACGAGACGCTGGACGTGATCGCGCGGCAGCTTGCGGGCTCGGTTCCTGATTGCGCCACCGCTGCGAACACCGTCATCGCCTATGAACCCGTCTGGGCCATCGGCACCGGCCGCACGCCGACCAACGACCAGATCGCCGAGGTTCATGCCGCCATGCGCGAGGCGCTGGTGGCGCGCTTTGCCGACGGGGCCAAGTTCCGCCTGCTTTACGGCGGCAGCGTTAAGCCCGCCAATGCCGCCGAGATCTTTGCCATTGCCCATGTCGATGGCGCGCTGGTGGGCGGGGCGAGCCTGAAGGCCGCCGACTTCACGCCCATCGTCAGGGCGCTGGACGCCGCCTGAGCCCCTGGCGCGGCCCGTCAGTCCGGGCCGCCCTTCTTCAGCGAAACAGGATCAGCGAACCCGGTGACCAGCTGACTCGGGTGCGGGTTCCCAGGTCCGGCAGGTCGCGGCCGAAGACGTTGCGCATCGAGACGCGGATCTGGTGTCCCTTCCCGTCGAAGCGCGCCGAGCCGTCCAGCCGCACGTCGTAATAGGTCATGTCGCCGTAATAGACGATTTCCTCGATCGCGCCGGCCGTCTCGAGGTTCGGTGCGGGCGCGTCGCGGGTCAGCAGCGTCACGGCCTCGGGGCGGAAGCCGACCGAGGGGCCGCTGTCGCCCGCATCCGCGCGGCTGACATTGGCGGCGGGAACCTCGAACTCGCCGAAGCCGGGAACGTCCACGCGGACGCCCGTCTTGGTGTCGCCCAGGATGCGGGCGGGCAGGAAGTTCATCACGCCGATGAAATCCGCGACGCGACGGCTGGCCGGGCGGGTGTAAAGCTCTTCGGCGAAGGAGAGCTGCGCGATCTCGCCCTCGAACATGACGGCGATGCGGTCGGACATGACCAGCGCCTCTTCCTGGTCGTGCGTGACCAGCACGAAGGTAATGCCGACCTGCCGCTGCAGCTTGATCAGTTCCACCTGCATCTGCTCGCGCATCTTGCGGTCGAGCGCCGACAGAGGCTCGTCGAGCAGCAGCACCTTTGGCTTGAGGATCAGGGCGCGCGCCAGCGCCACCCGCTGCCGCTGGCCACCCGAGAGGGCGTGCGCCGCGCGGGCGCCGTAGCCGCGCAAGCCGACCATCGCCAGAGCCTCCTCGACCGCCGCCGATTTTTCCGCCTTGGAGCGGGGATCGCGACGCAACCCGAAGGCCACGTTCTCGGCGACCGTCAGGTGGGGGAAGATGGCGTAGGACTGGAACACCATGTTCGTCGGCCGGACGTTGGCGGGGACATTCGCCATGTCCTTGCCATCGATCAGCACCACGCCCGAGCCGATGTCCTCGAAGCCGGCGATGGTCCGCAGCAGCGTGGTCTTGCCGCAGCCGGAGGGGCCGAGAAGCGAGAAGAACTCGGCTTCGCGGATCGTCAGGTCGATGCCGCGGAGGGCGTGATAGTCGCCGTAGTATTTATGGACGTCCCGGCACTCGATCATCGCGCGGCGCGTCTCGATGGGCGTGGGGCGGCCGTGTTCGTCGCGGGCGGGGCCGCCTTCGCGCATCACGGGCATGGGGTTTCGGGCGTTCACAGCAAGCCTCCGCTGCTCGACTGGCCGGTGCGGGCGGCGCCGCGCCGGCGGAAATATTCGGCGACTGCCAGAAGCAGGATCGACATCATCACCAGCACCGTCCCAAGTGCCATGATCATCGGGATCGACTTGGGGAAGCGCAGCTGGCTGAAGATGTAGGTGGGCAGGGTCGGTTCGTTCCCGGCTAGGAAGAAGGCGATGATGAACTCGTCCAGGCTGATGGTGAAGCTCATCAGCATGGCCGAGATGATGCCGGGCATGACCAGCGGCAGGATCACAAGGCGGAAGGCGCTCCACTTCGTCTCGCCGAGGTCATAGGCCGCCTCTTCCAGCGACTTGTCCAGCGATGAAAAGGCGGTGGTCATGATCGCCACGGCATAGGGCATGCAGATCAGCGTGTGGCCGATGATGACGGTCAGGATCGACAGCTGCACGCCCGCGGCCAGCAGCACCACCAGCAGCGAGATGCCGACGATGATCTCCGGCAGAATGAGCGGCAGCATGATCAGCCCCAGCGCCCCGCCCTTTCCCGGAAAGCGGTAGCGGGTCGAGGCGCGGGCCGCGAAGATCGCGAGGCAGGTCGCCAGCACGGCCGAGCTGAGCGCGATGGTGAGCGAGTTCCCCAGCGCGCGGCGCAGCGTGGCATTGCCCCACATCTGCTCGAACCACTGGGTCGTGAGGCCCTGCAGCGGAAAGGCGATGATGGTGCCCGAGTTGAAGGCGAAGATCGGCAGCAGCAGGATCGGCGCGTAAAGGAACAGCAGATACAGCAGCGCATAGGCGCGCAGGCCGCCCCCCCTCATTGCCGGACCTTCAGGAAGCGGCGGTTGAGGAACAGGAATATCACCGACAGCACCCCGACGATGCCCATGGCCGTCAGGGCGATGGCGGACCCCAGCGGCTTGTTGTCGATGTCCAGCATCTGCGCCTGGATCAGGTTCGCGACCATGGGGATCTTGCCGCCTCCGATCAGGGTGGGGGTGACGTAGTCGCCGATCGTCGGAATGAAGACGATCAGCACGGCGGCCAGCACGCCCGGCATGGCCAGCGGCAGGGTGACGCGCCAGAAGGTCATCAGCCGGCTTTCGCCGAGGTCGCGGCCCGCTTCAAGCAGCGAGCGGTCGATCTTTTCCAGCGCGACATAGATCGGCAGGATGGCGAAGGGCGCATAAGCGTGCGCCAGCGTCACGACGATGGACCCGGTGTTGTACAGAAGGAAGGACAGCGGCTGCTCGATGATCCCCAGGGATTTCAGCCCCGAGTTGATGACGCCGTTATAGCCAAGGATCACCTTCCACAGGAAGACGCGGATCAGGTAGCTGGTCCAGAAGGGGATGGTGATCAGGAAGATCCACATCGCCTTGTGCCGGGGCGCGACCACGAAGGACAGGAAATAGGCCACGGGAAAGGCCAGCACGACCGTCGCCAGCGTCACCAGCCCCGCGACCCACAGAGACCGCAGCATCAGCGTGCGGAAGATCGGGTCAGCCCAGACGGCCAGATAGTTCTCGAAGGTGAATTCGCGGATGACGGTCTGGTAGCCGTCCTTGAGGAACGAGAAGGTCAGGATCGTCAGCAGCGGGATCGCCAGCATCAGGATGGCATAAACCAGGGGCGGTGCGACCATGCGCAGCCCTTGGGCGGCCTCGCTGCCGTTTCCGGTCGCCATTTCCTGTCCCTGCCCCAGCTTGTTCCGGTCGCATCGATTCCACAGACGCGGCCAAAGGGAAAGACGCTTTCGCGCCGCGACACGGCGTCTTGCACAAAGGGCTGACCTGCTGGCGCGCTTTCCTTCGCATGACCGCAACGTCATGTGGACAGAGGCCTGCCTGCAATGCAATCTGCACCGCGCGAACGGGTGGCGGCCGGGTCAAGGCCGCACGCCCGGCACAGAGGAGGACATGACTTGACCGACAATACCAAACTCGACCGCCGCCGGTTCCTGACGACCGCCTCGCTGGGTGGCGCCGCGGCGGCGGCGGGCGCGACGCTCGCCGCTCCTGCCATCGCGCAGGAAATGCCCACGATCAACTGGCGCGTGGCCTCGTCCTTCCCGAAGTCGCTGGAAACGATCTACGGCAGCGGCGTGGACGTGTCCGAGCGCGTCAGCGCCATGACGGATGGCAAGTTCACCCTGCAGGTCTTCGCGGCGGGCGAGATCGTTCCCGGCCTGCAGGCCATCGACGCGGCGACCGACGGCACGGTCGAGGCCGCGAACTCGGTCGGCTATTACAGCTGGGGCAAGGACCCGGCCTTCGCCTGCGGCGCGGACCTGCCCTGGACCTTCAACGCGCGCGGCAAGGCGGCCTACAACTATCACGGCGGCGGGATCGACGCTTACAACCAGTTCCTGGCCACGCAGAACCTGGTCTGCTTCCCCGTCGGCAACACCGGCGCGCAGATGGGCGGCTGGTACCGCAAGCAGATCAGCAGCGTGGCTGACATGCAGGGCCTGAAGATGCGGATCTCGGGCCTCGCTGGCCGCGTGGTGGAAAAGCTGGGCGTCGTGCCGCAGCAGATCGCCGGCGGCGACATCTATCCGGCGCTGGAAAAGGGCACCATCGATGCCGCCGAGTGGGTCGGCCCCTATGATGACGAGAAGCTCGGTTTCCAGAAGGTCGCGCCTTATTACTACTATCCGGGCTTCTGGGAAGGCGGGCCGACGGTGGGGATGTTCTTCAACCTCGCCAAGTGGAACGAGCTGCCCGAGGTCTACAAGTCGATCCTCCGCACGGCCTGCCAGGCGACCGACCTGAACACGCTGTCGGAATACGACTTCAAGAACCCGCCGGCGCTGAAGCGGCTGGCCCAGTCGGGCGCACAGCCCCTGCCCTTCCCGGAAGACGTGATGATGGCCGCCTTCGATGCCTCGCGGCAGGTCTATGACGAGCTGTCGAACGAGAACGCCGAGTTCAAGCGGATGTGGGAGGCGCAGAAGCCCTTCCTGAACGACTGGTATCTTTATGGCCAGACGACGGACTACACCTTCGACACGATGATGATGATCCAGCAGCGCAACGGCAAGCTGTAAGCCGACGCCGAGGCAAAGAAGCCGCCGTCCCTTGGGGCGGCGGCTTTTCTGTTGTCCGGGCAACGCGAGAAATGAAAAGGGCGCCTCTGTGGGCGCCCTTTCTTTGTTCAGTTGGCCGCGGGGGCCGGCGGTGCGGGCGTGACCGGGACGGTCACCGTCTCGCTCGTCGCCGTTCCGCTGGCAGGGTTACCGGCCGCAGGCGCCCCGAAGTTCGGCGGAGTGCCGAGACCACTAGCAGGCGCTGGCGCAGGTGCAGGCGCCGCGGGCGCTCCGAAGTTCGGCGGAGCGCCAAGGTCGGCGCCCGGCGATGCCGGAGCCGGAGTCGGCGCCGCAGGGGCAGCAGGCGCGCCGAAGCTCCGGGGCGAGTTCAGCCCGCCCAGCCCTCCCGCGGCAGGAGCCGCGGGAGCCGCCGCATCAGGCTGCGTGGGCGCAGGCGTCGCGGGCGCTCCGAACGGATTGCCCAGGCCACCCAGGCCACCGGGTGCCGCGCCCGGTGCGGCCGGCGAACCGAAGGGGTTGCCGCCAAGTCCGCCCAGGCCGCCGCCCAGTCCTCCGCCGAGGTTGCCCGCAGGGAAGCTGACCTCGACATTCGAGGTGTCGATCGCCGGCCCCTTGTAGTGCATGACCAGTCCGGGGAAGGCCATGACGATGCCGACCATCACCAGCTGGATGCAGACATAGGGCACGGCACCCCAATAGATCTGGCCGGTCCGCACAGGCTCCATCATCAGGCCCGTGACCTTGTCCTTGTAGGGGACCTTGGGCGCGACCGACCGCAGGAAGAACAGCGAGAAGCCGAAGGGCGGGTGCATGAACGAGGTCTGCATGTTCACGCCCAGAAGGACGCCGAACCAGATGAGATCGATGCCCAGGCTTTCCGCCGCAGGGGCCAGCAGCGGGACGATGATGAAGGCCAGCTCGAAGAAGTCGAGGAAGAAGGCCAGCAGGAACACGAGGATCGAGACAACGATCAGGAAGCCGTATTCGCCCCCCGGCAGCGAGGTCAGCAGGTGCTCGACCCAGATATGCCCGTTCACCCCGTAGAAGGTCAGCGAGAAGACCCGCGCCCCGATGAGGATGAACATGACGAAGGCTGACAAGCGCGTCGTCGCCGTAAGCGCCTGCGGAATGACGCCGCCACCCAGGCGGCCCTTGGCGCCCGCCAGGATCAGCGCGCCCACGGCACCCATCGCGCCGCCCTCGGTCGGCGTGGCGATCCCGAGGAAGATCGTCCCCAGCACCAGGAAGATCAGCGCCAGCGGCGGGATCAGCACGATGATGACCTGCTGCGCCAGCCGGCTCATCACGTTGGTCTTCAGCGTCCGGTCCAGCAGCGCCAGCACGTAGATCACGAGAACGGCGGCCGAGGGCGCGAGGATGTCGGCGTTCGTGCCGTAGGTCGGGTGCATGCGGACGAAGAGCGCGTAGGCCAGCGCCCCGGTCAGCACCAGCGCCACCAGCAGCGAGGTCACGCCCGACCCCAGCGTCCGCGCCTCTTTCGGCAGCGCGGGCATCGAGTTCGGCCGGATGATCGTCATCACGAAGATATAGGCCATGTAGAACCCGGTCAGCACGAGACCCGGGATCATGGCGCCCTTGTACATGTCGCCCACCGAGCGGCCGAGCTGGTCGGCCAGCACGATCAGCACCAGCGACGGGGGGATGATCTGCGCCAGCGTCCCCGAGGCCGCGATGGTCCCCGAGGCGATCCGCCGGTCATAGCCATAGCGCAGCATGATCGGCAGCGAGATCAGGCCCATCGCGATCACCGAGGCCGCGACCACGCCGGTCGTTGCCGCCAGCAGCGCGCCCACGATGATGACCGCATAGGCCAGACCGCCGCGCACGGGACCGAACAGCTGGCCGATGGTGTCCAGCAGGTCCTCGGCCATGCCCGATTTTTCGAGCACGATCCCCATGAAGGTGAAGAAGGGGATGGCCAGCAACGTCTCGTTGGATAACAGACCCCACAACCGTTCCGGCATGGCCTGAAGCAGGTTCCAGGACAGGTTGATGTTGCCGCCCGACAGCGGCGCCAGTTCCACGCCGATGATGAAGAACAGCAGGCCGTTGGCGGCCAGCGCAAAGGCGACAGGATAGCCCAGCAGCAGGAACACCACGAGGCTTGCGAACATGATCGGCGCCATGTTCTGCGCGATCAGTTCCATCATTTGCGCGTTCCCCGGTCGGTGTAGTTGGTGCTGTGGTCGGCCGGATGGCCAAGCAGCTCGTCCGTGACCGGATGGTCAGGATCGGCAAAGCCCGCCTCGGACAGCAGCTTGTCGTCGATCTCGACCGCGCCATGGGCCGAGAACTGCGCCTGCGTGTCGGGAATGATGCCGCGCATCACCGCGATCTTCTTGATGATCTCGGAAACGCCCTGGAAGAACAGCAGGATGAATCCCGCCAGCAGCAGCGCCTTGGCCGGCCACAGGACCAAGCCGCCCGCGTTCATCGAACGCTCGCCCGAGGCGATGGACCGTTCAAGCCAGGGCACCATCAGCCAGATCATCAGGATCACGAAGGGCATCAGGAACAGCAGGTGCCCGATCAGGTCGATCCAGTGCTGGGTGCGCCGCGAGCGGCCCCCGTAGATGATGTCGATGCGGATATGTTCGTTTTCCAGCAGCGTATAGGCCGCCGCCAGCAGGAAGGCCGCGCCAAACAGATACCATTGCAGTTCAAGCCAGGCGTTCGAGGAAATCGACCACACCTTGCGGATGATCGCGTTCCCTGCGCTTACGAGCACGGCGACCAGGATCAGCCAGCTGACGCTGCGCCCGATCACCGTGTTGATGCGGTCGATGCCGCGAGACATGGCCAGCAGGCCGCTCATGTCGAGATCCCTCCCCGTCGCTGCCGCCCGCATGGCCTTGCCGGCCTGTCTCCTGCGGCCTGGTTGTCGCGCGGATATGGAGGAGCAGCCTGCCACGGGTCAAGCATTTCCGTGGGGTTAAGGAACCGGGCAGATGATGAGCGGCCAAAGCTCCACTAGGGATGCGCGCAGCCTCGCCGCCCGCCGATGCGGATCGTGCTGGTCCGGCGATTTCCTGTGATCAGAAATCGCCCGGCACGAGACCGGAGCGGCATGACGAAGGCCCGGCCGGGGATCACCGGCCGGACCTGCCATTCCGGACGTCCGATCAGAAGCGGGTCGTCAGGCCCAGCTTGAACAGGCGGCCGTCCTCGCGATAATCCACGTCCGCGTCCGGCTGGTCGTTGAACAGGTTGTCCACGCTTGCGTAGAACAGCGTGCTTTCGGTCAGGTCATAGCGCGCCGAGACGTCCACGATGTAATAGGGATCGCTGTTCTGCCCCGCCGGAACCGACGGCTGTTCGCCCGGCCCGAGATCCACATCATCCGCAACGACATATCCCGCCTGCTTGCCGACATAGGTGACCTGCCCCGACAGGTTCAGGCGGTCGTTCGTCTGCCATGCCAGGCCGGTCGTGACGTTCCATTCAGGCGTTGTCGCCATGGGGTAGGCGGTGTCGAAGTCGCCATACTTGAACTCGGACTTGGCGATCCAAGTGCCCGAGGTCGTCCAGACGAGATCGTCGTTCACCTGGCGCTCGACGCCGAACTCGATGCCCGAGGTCTTGCCGTAGTCGAAGTTGTCGCGCTGGAACAGGGGGCTGCGGTCGGGCGCAAACTCGCCGGTGCGGCGGGCGCTCAGCATGTTCTCGATGTCGTTGTAGAAGGCGGTGACTTCCCAGCTGGTATCCGCGCCCTGGTAGTTCAGGCCGATCTCGTAGTTGTCCGAGGTCTCGGGGTCGAGGTCGGGGTTGCCGATGATCGTGCAGGGGCCGACATAGGGTTTGCAGCCGTTCCCGCGCGAGCCCATCTGGTAATTCGGGTTGAGGTTGCGCAGATCGGGCGCGACGAAGGCCTGCGCATAGCCCGCCTTCAGCATCAGCCCGTTGCCCAGGTCATAGTTCGCGTAAAGCCGCGGCGTCAGGTGGTTGCCGTATTTCTCGTGATGGTCGAGCCGCAGGCCGCCGGTCAGGCTCAGGGCGTCCGTCACCTGCCACCGCCCCTCGGCATAAAGCGCGGCGGTGTCGACCGAGCCCTCGATCAACGCATCCGAGGTCGTGATCGGATCGGTCAGTTCCTCGCGCGCCACGAGCCCGCCAAGGGTATAGTCCAGCGCGCGGCCGCCCACCGTCGCCTGCGACGTGTAGCGGGATTCGAGCGTGACCGTGTCGTATTCGATCGGGTCGTTCCAGTCTGACCCGGCCGCGTCCCAGGTCTTGTTCTCGGACTGCTCATATCGAAGATAGCTGGACAGCGAACCGTTGCCGAGCTGCCATTCGTTCGTGGCCGCAAGGCTCAGCTTCGAAACCTCGTTCGAGTCGGGCTCGTCACCCGCGCCCAGGTAGTCGTCCACCGAGGCCTGCGCCTCGAAGCCCCATTCCTGCCCATCCCGCGGCGTCCAGGTCAGGCGGGCGCCGGCGGTCTGGGTGCGGGTGCCGTTGCTGGTATAGTTGGGGATCAGCTCGCCCCGGCTTTCGGTGAAGCCATAGGGCTCGTCAGGCGACTCGATCTCCGACAGCTTCAGCCAAGCCGCGAGGCTGAGGTTCTGGGCCAGCGGCCCCGAGATGTAGCCCGAGACCGAGCGGCTGTCGGCGGTCGTGCTTTCATCCGCGATGCCGAACTCGGTCGTGACCGATCCCGACCAGACCTCCTCGCCCTTCTTCGTGATGATGTTGACGACACCACCCATCGCGTCCGAGCCGTACAGCGTGGACATGGGCCCGCGCACCACCTCGATCCGCTCGATGGCATCCACCGGAACGATCTGCAGGTCGCCGCTGTAGTGCCGCGCAAAGGTGTTGCGGGTGCTGACCCGCTTGCCGTCGATCAGCGTCAGGGTGCGATTGCTGGAAAGGCCACGGAAGGACACGCCCGAGTTGCCGTCGTTGCTGCGGGTCAGGTTCAGCCCCGGAACGGTCCGCAACAGATCGCGGACATCGCGCGCGCCGCTGGTCTGGATCGTTTCCTGGTCGATCACGGTGATCGACGCCGGCGCATCCTGAACAGAGGTCGCGATCGAGGACGCGGAGGTCACCAAGATCTCGTCCAGAACGATGTTTTCGGCGGCATCCTGGGCATACACGACAGGCGCACATACAGCGGTCAGGGCCGTGACGGACAGAAGAAGGGAACGGGCACGGCGGGAGTGTGCGCGGCTGAGCGGCATGGGCGACCTTTGGCAAAGACGAAAGATGTTGCCTGGGAGCCGATCTGGATGCGAACCGACATACCTTGGTAATTCAGTCGGGTTCTACTTAGAAGGCACCCGGCTGCAACCTGAAAATGCCGCGGAAATGAAAATCCGTGCTCTTTTCGTCACATATGCCCGATGTGTTCAGCCCAAGACACGCTTGCGCTGCCACGCATTCCACAGCGAGAAAGCGATCAGGCCGATCGTGACCAGCACGAAGCCCGCTGCAATCGGCCGTTCCAGGAAGATCATCGGGTCGCCGCGAGAGATCAGCATAGCGCGACGCAGGTTCGTCTCGATCAGCGGCCCCAGCACGAAGCCCAGCAGCAGCAGCGCCGGGCTGAAGCGGGCAAGCGACAGCAGGTAGCCGCCCAGACCGATTGCCGCGACGGCAAGGATGTCGAAGCCGGACCCCCGCACGGACCAGGCGCCCATGCACATGAAGACGATGATCGCCGGGTAGAGCCAGCGGAAGGGGATGCGCAGCATCGACACCCAGATCCCGATCAAGGGCAGGTTCAGGATCAGCAGCAGCAGGTTGCCGATGCCGAAGCTGACGACAAGGCCCCAGAACATGTCGGGACGCGCTTCCAGCATCATCGGTCCCGGCTGGATGCCATGGATCACCAGAGCGCCCAGCATCAGCGCCATGATCGGGTCGCCCGGGATGCCAAGCGTCAGCGTCGGCACGAAAGCGGTGATGGCGGCGGCGTTGTTGGCGGCCTCGGGTCCGGCCACGCCCTCGATCGCGCCATTGCCGAAGCGCTCGGGCTCGCGGGCGACGCGACGTTCCATCGCATAGGACAGGAAGGACGAGATGGTCGAGCCCGTCCCCGGCAGCGCGCCGAAGAAGCTGCCCAAGGCCGTGCCGCGCAGCGTGGGCCAGGTCATGCGGCGCATGTCGTCGCGGGTCGGCATCAGCTGGCGCAGGGTGACGCGCTCGGGCGTGCCCTGCCGCTCGGCGCTGCGGATGTTGCCGATGACCTCGGCCACGCCGAAGAGGCCCATCGCCAGCGCGACAAGGTTCACGCCGTCCATCATCTCGGTCACGCCGAAGGTGAAGCGCTGCGTGCCCGAGTTCACGTCCGTGCCCACGGTGCCAAGGATCAGCCCCAGCGTGACCATGGCAAAGCCCTTGGCAGGCGCGTCCGACCCGACGGTCGAAGCCGCGACCAGCCCCAGCAGCATCATCGCCGCGTAATCCGCCGCGCCGAACTGGGTCGCGGCACGGGACAGCCAGCCCGCCAGCACCACCAGCACCACGATGGCCAGGATCGAGCCCACGAAGGACGACATCATGGACGCGAACAGCGCCACGCCCGCGCGGCCCTGCCGGGCCATGGGATAGCCGTCCAGCGTCGTCACCGCCGACTGCGGCGTTCCCGGGAGGCGCAGCAGGATCGACGCCACCGCGCCGCCGTATTGCGAGCCGTAGTAGACGCCCGCCAGCATGATCAGCGCGGATTCTGGCGTGATGTAATAGGTGATCGGCAGCAGCAGCGAGATCGCGGCCATCGCCCCAATCCCGGGCAGTACGCCGATGAAGGTCCCCAGCACGACGCCGATGACGCAATACAGCATCACCGTCGGCTGAAGGGCGACTGAAAAGCCGTGCAGCAATCCCTCCCAGGCGGTCATGCGGGCCACACCGGGATGGACAGGCGCAGGCTGACCGAGAAGACCAGCCAGGTGAGCAGGCTGACGATGGCTGCAAGGACCACACGCCACGCAATGCCGCCTTGGGGCGCGGGAACCGAGGCGACCAGCACCGCAAGCATCGTTGCGGGGACCAGCCCCAGCCGCGTCATGCCGAGGCCGAAGATCAGGATCGAGGCCAGCACGCACAGCGCCTCGCGCCATGCGACCGCCACTGCCTGCCCCGGACGCGACCACGCAGGCAGCGCGATGATCGCGCCGAAGATCGCCAGCATCACGCCCAGTCCAAGGGGAAGGAAGCCCGGCCCCATGCGGCGCAGGGTGCCCGTGTCGTAATGCGCGGCGCTATAGGCGGCGACCGCCAGCCCCAGCGCCACCATGGCGCCGCCGCCCAGCAGGTCCGTCCAGTCGCGCCGCATCGCTCAGTCCGCCGCGCCGATCCTGTCGATCACCGCGCCCCACAAGGCGGTGTCGTCCTTGATCCGGGCGCCCAGGTCCTCGGGCGTGCCGCCTTGTGCCTGCCAGCCCATGTCCAGAAGCTTCCCCTGCACCTCGGCATCGGCCAGGATCGCGTTGATCTCGGTGTTCAGGCGCTGGATCACGGCCGGGTCGGTGCCGGCGGGCGCGATGACGGCGTTCCACAGCTCGGCGTTGAAATCGGCGGGCAGCCCCGCCTGCCCCGCGATCACCGGCGCGTCCGGCACCTGCGGAAAGGGCTCGGCCGAGGTGACGCCCAGGATCTTCATCGTGCCGGCTTCGGCATGGGGCAGCGCGGCCGAGGGCGCCATGAAGCCCGCGTCGATCTCTCCGCCCAGGATCGAGGTCGTGACCTCGGCGTAGCTGGCGAAGGGGATGTGCAGCATCTCGACGCCTGCGGCATCCGCGAACAGCTCGGCCGTCAGGTGCGCGCCCGAGCCCTGCCCGACCGAGCCGTAGCTGATGGCCTCGGGCTCGGCCCTGGCCGCCTCGATGAAGCTGGCGATGTCGGTGGGTTCGGCCTCGGTCGCCATCGCCAGCACCAGTGGCGAGGTCGCCAGCAGCGCCACGGGGGCGATGTCCTTGGCCACGTCATAGCCCAAGTCGGGCGTCAGGCGGGCCGAGGTGGTCAGCGGGCCGTTGATCGTGACGCCAAAGGAATGGTTGTCGCGCTTGGCCGCCAGCATCTGCTGGACACCGATCACGCCACCCGCGCCTGCCTTGTTCTCGACCACCACCGGCTGCCCGAGGCGCTGGGCCAACGGCTCGGTGATCAGCCGTGCCAGGGTGTCGGGCGAGGACCCTGCCGGGAAGCCGACATAGACATGGACCGGCCCGGTCGGCCAGGCGGCCTCCTGCGCCCAGGCGGCAAGCGGCGACAGGCCGACCGTCAGGGCGGCGGTCAGGATCGTGCGGCGGGTGGGCAGGGTCATGGGCGCGGTCCTTCGATATGCGTGGTCGGCCCGGGTTCTGCCCATGCCCGCGCCGGCCCGTCAACCCCGCCGGGTGGAAACGTGACGGCCCTGCCTCAGCCCGGCAGGACGTCCCGCCAATCCGCGTGCCGTCGGAACTGCGCGGCGGCGAAGCTGCAGATGGGCAGGATCTTGCGGCCGCTCCGGCGCGCATCCTCGACCGCACGCCAGACCAGCGCCTCGCCCAGGGACCGTCCGCGCAGTTCGGGCGGGACAAAGGTGTGGTCGATCACGTCCACGCTTTCCGAGGCAGTCCAGGTCATCTCGGCCTCGGCCCCCTCGATCCGGGCGACATAGCGCCCGCCCTTGCCGCCTTCCTCGCGTTCGATCTGAAACTCGGCCATCCTCGCGTCCTTTCCTTGCCGCCGGTTCCGGGCGGGATCAGCTGTCCTCGGCAAAGCCCTCGGCCCCGATCAGGGGCACGAAGGCCACGGCGCCCACGTCGTCCTGCCGCAGCCCGTCCGGCGTGCGGCACAGGCGGACAAGCTGCTGCGGCCCAAATCGTTCCCCCACCGGCATCACAAGCCGCCCGCCCGGCGCAAGCTGCGCCACCAGCGCGCCCGGCACCTCGGGACCCGCGGCAGAGACGAGTATCACGTCGAAAGCGCCGCCGCCGGGCCAGCCCCCGGTCCCGTCGCCCTGCCGGACCTCGACGTTGTCATAGCCCAGCCGCGCCAGTCTTTCGCGCGCGGCCTCTGCCAGCGCCCCGATGCGTTCCACGGCGCAGACCTGCGCGCCGAGGCGGCTTGCCACGGCGGCGGCATAGCCGGACCCTGCCCCGATCTCGAGCACGCGGTCCTGCGGCCCGATCCCGGCCGCGTCCAGCATCAGCGCCACGATGAAGGGCTGCGAGATGGTCTGGCCTTCGCCGATGGAGAGGGGCCGGTCGACATGCGCCTCATCTGCCAGATGCGGCGGAACGAAGGCTTCGCGCGGCACCTCGCGCATGGCCCGCAGCACCCTCGGATCGCGGACTCCGCGTGCCGCGATCTGCGTCTCGACCATGCGCTCGCGTTCCATCCGAGGGTCCGGCATCGCCCTGGTCCCATCTTACCGGTGCAGGGTTTAACGACCGACCGGCCCACCCGTTCCGGCCGATAAATGGCCCGCCGACGCAACCCCTTCCCGCACCTGCCCGTTCCTGTCGCATCAGGACGCACGGGGGAAGGACGATGGCCGATACGGTTGCCGATTTCATCATGCAGCGCGCATACGACTGGGGTGCGCGCCGGGTCTACGGTTATGCCGGCGACGGCGTCGGCGGGCTGATCGGCGCCCTGCAGCGCATGGAGAAGGCGCGTGAGGCCGATCCCGAAGCCCCCCTGATCGAGTTCGTCCAGGTCCGGCACGAGGAGATGGCGGGCCTTTGCGCCACCGCCCACGCCAAGTTCACCGGAGAGGTGGGTTTCTGCCTTGCGACCTCGGGGCCCGGCGCGGTGCATCTGCTGAACGGGCTCTACGACGCGCGGGGCGACCACATGCCGGTGGTGGCGCTGGTCGGTCAGCAGGCGCGGGCGGCGATGGGCTCGCATTACCAGCAGGACCTTGACCTGCAATCGCTGTTCAAGGACGTGGCGGGGGCCTTTGTCGCCACGGCCACCCTGCCCAACCAGGTCCCTCACCTGATCGACCGCGCCTGGCGCATTGCCAAGGCGGAACGCCGCGTGACCTGCGTGATCCTGCCCAACGACCTGCAGAACGAACCGATGGAGATGCCCCAGCGCGAGCATGGGTCCACCTTCTCGGGCGTGGGCCTTGCAGATACGGTGCCGGTCCCCACTGACGCCTCGCTGCGCGCCGCGGCCGAGGTGCTGAACGCGGGCGAGAAGGTGGCGATCCTTGTCGGCGCGGGGGCCATCGGGGCGGACGCCGAGGTCACCGAGGTGGCCGAGATCCTGGGCGCGGGTGTCGCCAAGGCGCTGCTGGGCAAGACGGCGCTGCCGGACGACCTGCCCTGGGTCACGGGCTCGATGGGCTTTCTGGGAACGCCCGCCAGCGATGCGCTGATGAAGGGCTGCGACACGCTGCTGTGGGTCGGCTCGGGGTTCCCTTACGCCGAATACCTGCCCAAGCCCGGCAGCGTGCGGGCCGTGCAGATCGATCTCGATGCCGGGATGCTGGGCCTGCGCTATCCGATGGAGGTCAACCTGCAGGGCGACTCTGCCGCCACCCTGCGCGCCCTGATCCCGCTGCTGAAGCGCAAGGAGGATCGAAGCTGGCGCGAGCAGGTCGAGAAATCCGTCCGGGACTCGCGCGAGGCCTTGGCCGGCGAGGCGGCGGTCGAGGCCGATCCGATCAATCCCCAGAAGATCGCAACCGAGCTGACGCCCCGCCTGCCCGACCGTGCGATCGTCACCGCAGACAGCGGCACCACGACCGTATGGTGGGCGCGCAACCTCGATTTGCGCGAAGGCATGATGGGCTCGGTCTCTGGCACGCTGGCGACGATGGGCTGCGCGGTGCCCTATGCCATCGCGGCCAAGTTCGCCCATCCCGACCGGCCGGTGATCGCGCTTGCAGGCGACGGCGCGATGCAGATGAACGGGATGTCGGAACTCATCACCATCTCGCGCTATTGGCGGCAGTGGAAGGATCCGCGCCTGATCGTCATGGCGCTGAACAACCGCGAGCTGGCCTTCGTTACATGGGAGGAGCGCGTCCAGATCGGCGATCCCAAGTGGCCCGCCAGCCAGACCCTGCCCGACATTCCCTATGCCGACATCGCGAAGCTGATGGGTCTCGGCGGCCGCCGCGTGGAACGGCCCGAGGACATCGGCGCCGCCTGGGACGAGGCGCTGGCTTCGGACCGTCCCTTCGTGCTGGACATCCTCAGCGACCCGAACGTGGCGCCCCTGCCGCCTCACATCACCCTGGATCAGGCCCGCGCCTATGCCACGGCGATGTGGCACGAGCAGCGGCCCGCAGGCATGATCGCGGGAACGGCCAGGCAGATCTTGGGCCGCATCCTGCCCGACTGACGCGGCCCCTGGGCGCGGGGGCGGCCCCCTTGCGCCCCCCTGCACCCCGTCCTAAGTCAGTCCGGCAGAGCAACCCGGAGGATGCGTCATGGCGATGGAAGCCTATGAGATCGAGGCGCTGATCCGCGAGGCCTTCCCCTCGGCCCGGATCACCATTACCGACCTTGCGGGGGACGGAAACCACTTCGCCGCCGAGGTCATCGACGAAAGCTTCCGCGGCCAGAACCGGGTGCAGCAGCAGCGCATGGTCTATGCCGCGCTGAAGGGTCGCATGGACGGGCCTGCCGGCGCGCTACATGCGCTGGCGCTGACCACCAGGGCGCCCGAGTGAACGCAACCTCTCCGAGGACACCAGGAACATGACCGACATCCGCACCGACATCCAGGAACTGATCGACAGCAATGACGTCGTTCTGTTCATGAAGGGCACGAAAGAGGTTCCGCAGTGCGGCTTCTCCAGCCGCGTGGCCGGCGTGCTGAACTACATGGGCGTGGCCTACCGCGACGTGAACGTGCTTTCCAGCGACGACATGCGTCAGGGCATCAAGGACTTTTCCGACTGGCCGACGGTTCCCCAGCTTTACGTCAAGGGCGAGTTCGTGGGCGGCTGCGACATCGTCACCGAGATGACCCTGTCGGGCGAGCTGGATCAGCTTCTGGACCGCACCGGCGTGGCCTATGACAAGCAGGCCGCCGAGAAGATCCGCGAAGCCAACAGCTGAGCCGCACCACCCGCATGTAAAAAAGGGCCGCGATCGCCGCGGCCCTTTTTCATGTGCAGAGGCAGGGAATGCCTCAGGGATAGTAGTCGTCGTCCTCGTCATCGTAGCGATCGTACCGATCATAGCGGTCGTCATGACGTTCCCAGTCGCGGTTGTCCGACCGGCGCCAGGCCTGCACACGGTTCGCGATCGCGATGCCCACGGCAAAGGCGCTGAGCAGGGGCGGGATGGTGGCGGCGTTCGAGTTCTTGACCCGCTCGACCGTGTCCTGCGCTTCGGCGAAGAACTGGGGCGTCAGCCCGACCTTCTGCGCCGCCTGCCCCGCCACGTTGCGGGTGAAGCCCTGCACCTTTGCCTCGGCGTCATCGACAAAGCGCTCGGCCTTGTGGGTGACGTCATCGACGAAGGAGTGGACGCGGTTCTCGACGTTGTCCACCACCTCGACCGCCTTGATGCGGGCCTTTTCCAGCGCCGCATCGGTGGCCAGGCTCAGCCGCGTCTCGACCTCGGCCTTCAGCTCGTCGGTGCTGGGCACTGGGTGGTTCACCTTCTTCGACATCGACAGGAAGACGATGCCGACCACCACGAACAGAAGACCGATGGCGAGCGAGGCCCCGACGGGGCCCCAGCCGAGGTTCCAGGCCAGGAACGACCACAACGCCGCGATCAGGAAGCCCGCGCCCAGCGCGATCACGACCCCGGCTGCCGCCTTCAGGGCGACCCTCCGACCCGCGTCGCTCAGGGCGAGCTGCATGTTGCGCGCGTAATCGAACATGGGATCAGCGCCGCGCCAGGATCAGGCCGACAAGGAAGCCCACGCCCGCGGCGATGCCCAGCGCCTGAGCGGGCTTGCGGCGGACCATTTCGGACATTTCGTCGTAGTAATCACCGGCATATTCCGCGACCTCATGGGCGCGGCGCTCGCCTTCCCGGTACAGGCGGTCGGCCTCGGAGCGGGCGCGGCCCACGAACTCCTCGCCCCGCTCGCGGGCGGCGGCGGCCAGATCGGCGGCGCTTTGCTTGACCTTGTCGGTGGTGGTATTGCCCGTGGCCTCGTTCCACGCGTCCTTGGCGTTGTCAGCCAGCTTGTTGATGCCCGACTTCACATCCTTCGAAGTGTCCTGCGCTGCGTCCTTCACGTCCTTGGCGGCGTCGTTCAGGTCGTTCTGCGCGTCCGAGGCGGTGTAGTTGTTGGCCATCTCCGGGTCCTTTCCAGTAGGGGCACTTGCTTATGGCATCCGAACACGACTTCACCGCCATTTGTTCCATCACCGGCCAAAGATCGGGCTTGGCACGGGGTTCGCCACCCGGGGAACGCCGCACGCGCGGGATCGTTGGAGGGGTGGAAACCTGCCACCGTCCCCATCGCGCGGCAGGCAGCGGTCACTGGCGGAGCACGACCATGGCTGTCCCTTGTCTTCCCGGCGCTGGCCGGACCCGGTGCTGAGCCCTCATGCCGGTGGCGCGCAACCCTTTCTATGACGGGCCGGTGTCGGATCACTTCGACGGGCTGCGCTTTCATTCCCCGTCCGAGCCGCCGGCGAACGGGCTGCTGGAACTGGCCTGGATGAACGCGGTCAAGGCAGCCCGATACTGGCCGACGGTCACGCCGCCCGCCCGGTTCGACCGCCCCCCGCGCCGGGTCGGTGGCCTGCGAATCTCCATGATCGGGCATGCGAGTCTTCTGGTGCAGGTCGGCGGCACCAACCTGCTGATCGACCCGGTCTATGCCGACCGCCTCGGCCCCGTGCCTGGCACCGGTCCCCGACGCGCCCAGCCTCCGGGCATCCGCTTCGACGACCTGCCGCCGATCGATGCCATCCTGATCACGCACAACCACTACGACCACATGGACATCCCTGCGATCCTGCGGCTGTCGCGGCGGTGGGAGCCCCGGATCATCGCCCCCCTGGGCAATGACGTCGTGATCCGCCGCCACGACCCCGGCATGGCGGTCGAGACTCATGACTGGGGCGAAAGGGCCATCCTGTCGCCCCGCCTTGCCGTCCACCTGGAACCGGCCTTCCACTGGTCTGGCCGGGGGGTGGCGGACCGGCGCATGACGCTGTGGTGTTCCTTTGTGCTGACCAGTCCCGGAGGGAGCGTCCTTTATCATGTCGGCGACACCGCCTATGGGGACGGCAGCATCTTCCCGCGCATCCGCGCCCGTTTCGGACGTCCCGACGTGGCGATCCTGCCCATTGGCGCCTATGAGCCGCGCTGGTTCATGCAGGGCCAGCACGTGGACCCGACCGAGGCGGTGCAGATCATGCTGGACTGCGGCGCCCGCCGCGCCTTCGGCCATCACTGGGGCACCTTCCAGATGACCTACGAGGCACAGGAGGCCCCGCCCCTCGACCTGTCGCGCGCCCTTGCCGATCGGGACATGCCCCCTGAGTGTTTCCGGCCGCTCGGCCCCGGCGTGGCAGTGGAACTGCCCTGGTGCTGAGGCTCACATCAGGGGCGAGAACAGCCGCGCCACGGAATCGCGGAAGCGGACCGGCGCATTGCGGCTGCGGTACTCGGCGACCGTGAACTCGCGGCAATCCGCCATATCGCGCAAAAAGCCGGCTTCCAGTTCCTGCGACAGCGTCTTGTCGTAGATCACCGCGTTCAGTTCGTAGTTGATGCTGAAGCTGCGGATGTCGATGTTGGCCGAGCCAATGGAGCAGACGCAGCCGTCGGTGATGACGGTCTTGGCGTGCAGGTAGCCTGGTTCATACAGCAGGACCGTGGCGCCCGCGGCCGCGATCTCCTCCATGTAGGTGTTGGCCGCCCAGTAGGGCACATACTGGTTGGTGCCGCGCTCGCTGATCATCACCCGCACGTCCACACCCGACAGGGCCGCGGCCTTCAGCGCCTCGGCGATGCTGGTGTCGAGGATGAAGAAGGGCGACTGCATGTAAACGCGTTTCCGCGCGCTGGTGATCATGGCGAAGTAAAGCTGCCGGATCGCCTGCCATTCAGAATCCGGCCCCGACAGCGTCATCTGCACGGGCAGTTGCGCGTGCTTCAGCCGCTCGGGTGTTGGCGGGAAGGTTGCGGGCTGGAAGAGATCCTCGCCCGTGGCGTTGTGCCAGTCCACGGCAAAGACCGCCTGCAGAAGGGTCGCCGCCGAGCCCTCGACCCGGATGTTCGTGTCACGCCATAGCCTGAAGCCCTTGGGCGGTGTCACATGCTCGCCGCCGATGTTCAGCCCGCCCGTATGACCGACACAGCCGTCAAAGACGGCGATCTTGCGGTGGTTGCGATAAGAGATCGTGTGCAGGCGCCACAGCTTGGAAAAGGGCTCCATGCGGATGCCCGCACGGCGCATCCGGCGGATATAGCCGTGCCTCAGCATCAGCAACGAGCCGACGGGATCATAGACGATGCGCACGTCCACCCCTTCGGCCACCTTGGCGGAAAGGATTGCGAACAGCTCCTCGGCCAGCTCATCGGTGTTCCAGCTGAAATATTGCAGGTGGATCGACCGGCGCGCGGCCTTCATGTCCGCGATCAGCGCCGGATAGGCCTCGGCCGCGTTCTGCAGGATGCGGACCTCGTTGCAGGTCGTCACTGTCGAATGGCTGGTGTTGCGCACCAGTTCCGCCAGCGATGCCCCCGAGCCCTCGTCCGGGTGCATGAGATGGACCGCGCGCGCATGTTCCGGCCGCAAGGCGGCAAAGACGGGATCGAGGCGCTGGGCAAGCTCCTGCCGCATGAGGGTGGCGGTCTGGCCGAACTGCCGGTGCTTGCGCCCGAACAGCAGGTAGACGATCACCCCCGCGCCCGGCAGCACGAAGAACAGCAGCATCCAGGCGAAGGTCGCGCTGGGACGGCGGTTCTCGGAAATGATGTAGACTGCGGTGGCGGCGAGATAGGCGGCGAAGGCAAGGGACAGGCCTGTTGCGATCTGCGGCGGCATCACGTCGCTCCGGTGGTCCTTTCACCCGCATACTGCGCGCACAGGTTGCAAAGGGCCAGCGGTTCCTGACGGGTGCGCCCGGCACGGGAAGGACCCCCGCCGGTCGCGGGGGTCCGGCGGGCCGTCACTCGGTAACGGTGACCTTGGCCATGTAATCGGGCGCCTCGACCGCGCCGTTGGCGTTCTGGTCGCCCTTCTTGATCGCGTTCAGCACGTCCCAGCCTTCCACCAGCTGACCCACGACGGTGTACTGCCCGTCAAGGAAGGGCGCAGGCGCCAGGTCGATGAAGAACTGGCTGTTGGCGCTGTCCGGGTCCTGGCTGCGGGCCATGCCAACGGTGCCGGCCTGGAAGCTCTGGTCGTTGAACTCGGCTTTCAGGTCGGGAAGGTCCGACCCGCCCATGCCGGCACGCGAGGTGTCGCCGTCCTGCTTGCCGAACTCGACGTCGCCCGTCTGGGCCATGAAGCCTTCGATGACGCGGTGGAACACGACACCGTCATAGGCGCCCTGTTTGGCCAGCGTCACCAGCCGCTCGACATGGCCGGGCGCCTTTTCGGGCAGCAGGTCCAGGACGATGGTGCCCTTGGGCTGGCCCGCGGCATCGGCGACCTCGATCACCATGTTCGGGCCGGGGCCATCGGCCGCCTGCGGGGCCTGCGCGAAGGCGGCCCCCGCCGACAGGATCAGGGCCGAGGAGATCAACAGCTTACGCATCGGCGGCCACCTTCATCGAGACGATGCGGTCGGGACTCGCCGGCGGCTCGCCGCGGGTGATCTTGTCCACGTGCTCCATGCCTTCGATCACCTGGCCGTACACCGTGTACTGGCCGTTCAGGAAATCGTTGTCCTTGAAGTTGATGAAGAACTGGCTGTTGGCGCTGTTGGGGTTCTGCGACCGCGCCGCGCCGATCGAGCCACGCGCATGCGGAAGGCGCGAGAACTCGGCCGGAAGGTCCGGCAGGTCCGATCCGCCCGTGCCCGCGCGCCGCGCGTCCCAGCCCTTTTCCATGTTGGCGTGCTGGACGTCGCCGGTCTGGGCCATGAAGCCCTCGATCACGCGGTGGAAGGCCACGTTGTCGTATTTTCCGGCGCGCGCCAGTTCCTTCATGCGGGCGACATGCTGGGGGGCGACATCGGGCAGAAGCTCGATCACCACGCGGCCGTCCTTCAGTTCCATGATGATCGTGTTTTCCGGGTCCTTGATCTCGGCCATCGGAGTTCCTTTCGTTCGTGCGGCCTTGGTCTAGGTCGGCCGCGGCACCGACGCAACGCATGAGCGGCGGGGTGGGTCCGCCACTTGTGTCCCTGATGGACGCGCGACCCGCCGATCCGTGCTACCCTTCTTCAAGATCCCGCTGGCCCCGCAGAGCACGATCATGGCAAAGCGACAGATGGACCTGACACCGAACTGGTCGCCCGCGCTGCCCGCGTGGTCGAGGATGCGGGGCCCAGCACCGGCGCGGTCTACCTGACCGATGCCGATTACGACGGGATCGTGGGCTCGATGCTTGCCAATGCGCCCGAGGGCGACCTGTGGCTGTTCGGCTACGGCTCGCTCCTGTGGAAGCCCGAGTTTCAGTATACCGAGCGCCGGATGGCAACCGTGCGGAGCTGGCACCGCGCCTTCTGCATCCAGCCTTGGCAGGCACCCGATCCATGACCCGGACCCGGATCCCGGCGGAAGCGGCCAAGCGGCTTCGTGTTGACGCAGAGTTGACGCGCCTTCACGCTTGACGGACAAGCACCGGCAAATCCGCAAGGCAGGAAGGATGCCCGATGGCGCGCTTCAATACCATTGACGACATGGACCTGAACGGAAAGGTCGTCTTGACCCGAGTGGACCTGAACGTGCCCGTGGAAAACGGCCGCGTGACCGACGCGACGCGGATCGAGAAGATCGTCCCGACCGTCAAGGAAATCCAGAAGAAGGGCGGCATTCCCGTGCTTCTGGCCCATTTCGACCGCCCCAAGGGCAAGCGGGTGGACGCCATGAGTTTGGGCCAGATCGTACCCGCGCTGGAACAGGCGCTGGGTCAGCCCGTGGCCTTCGCCTCGGAAGCGATCGGAGGCGATGCCAAGCGCGCGGTCGCCGCGCTGAAGGCGGGTGACGTGCTGGTGCTGGAAAACACCCGCTTCTACCCGGGCGAGGAAGAGAACGAGCAGACCTTCACCGCCTCGCTCGCGGCGCTGGGGCAGGCTTATGTGAACGATGCCTTCTCGGCCGCGCATCGTGCCCACGCCTCGACCGAGGGGTTGGCACGATTGATGCCGTCCGGCGCGGGCAAGCTGATGGAAGCCGAACTGAACGCGCTGGACGCGGCGCTGGGCACGCCCGAGCGGCCGGTGGTCGCCGTCGTGGGCGGGGCCAAGGTGTCCACCAAGCTGGACCTGCTGTCGAACCTCATCACCAAGGTCGAGCACCTGGTGATCGGCGGCGGCATGGCCAACACCTTCCTGGTCGCGCAGGGCATCGAGGTCGGGAAAAGCTTGGCCGAGCGCGACATGGCCGACACCGCGCGCGAGATCCTCGCCAAGGCGCAGGGCGCGGGCTGCACCATCCACCTGCCCGTGGACGTGGTCGTCGCGCGCGAGTTCAAGGCAGGCGCCCCCAGCGAGGTCGTTTCGGCCAACGCCTGCCCGAGTGATGCGATGATCCTGGACGCCGGGCCGGAAACGGTGGCGCAGGTCCGCGCGGTCTTCGCCCAATGCCGCACACTGATCTGGAACGGCCCGCTGGGCGCCTTCGAGATCGAGCCTTTCGACGCGGCCACCAATGCGGCGGCGGCGGCGGCGGCGGAACTGACCCGCGCGGGCAAGCTGATTTCCGTGGCAGGCGGGGGCGACACGGTCGCCGCGCTGAACAAGGCGGGGGTCGCCGAGGACTTCACCTTCATCTCGACAGCGGGCGGCGCCTTCCTGGAGTGGATGGAGGGCAAGGACCTGCCGGGCGTCGCGGCCCTGATCGCCGCCAAGCGCTGAAACGAAAAGGGCGGCCCCGGAGGCCGCCCTGTCCGTTCCCAAGTGCCTCAGTTGCTTGCGGGGGCCGGGCTTGCGCCTGCAGGGGCCGAGGCGGTGCCAGGCTCGGCGTCTTCCCGCGCCGAGGCGTCATTCCCGCTGCCGCCCGCGGTGCCCGCCGCCGTGTCCGTGCCGGGCGCCACCACCTCGGGCTGCCCCCCTGCGGGCTCATCGCTTCCCATCGAGGAAAACAGCAGGAACGCCACGAGTGCCAGGCCGATCGCCGTGCCGAGCGCCCAAAGCGCGGGTCGGTGCTTGCGGGCCGACCTTTCAGGGATGTTGTCGTTGTGGGACATGGGCCACCTTCCTGTTCCGTTATGCGCGAGTCCGTTGTTCTCACGCAAACGTGGATGGCCTGCCCTGCGTTCCGTCAGGTCACGTGTTCCGGTGGCTGCGGCCCTCCGTTAGCGCAACCGCCCTTTCCCTTGCCCTGCCGTCTGATATGGCATCGCCGACCATGACCACAGCAAGGGCCGTCCGATGCAGATGACCGATACCGTCAAGAAGATCCTCGCCAACTACGAAGGCGAGAACCCCGGCGTGAAGGGCAACCTGGCCCGCATGCTGATGACCGGCAAGCTGGCCGGCACCGGCAAGATGATCATCCTGCCCGTCGACCAGGGCTTCGAGCACGGCCCCGCCCGCAGCTTCGCCAAGAACCCGCTGGGCTACGACCCCCACTACCACTACCAGCTGGCGATCGACGCAGGCCTGAACGCTTACGCCGCGCCGCTGGGCATGATCGAGGCGGGCGCCGACAGCTTCGCCGGCCAGATCCCGACGATCCTCAAGTGCAACTCGGCCAACTCGCTGATGTCGGACACGGCCGGCAAGAACCAGGCCGTGACCGCGACCGTGCAGGATGCGCTGCGCCTGGGCTGCTCGGCCATCGGCTTCACGATCTACCCGGGCTCGGACATGGCGCTCGACATGTTCGAGGAGATTTCCGAGATGCGCGCCGAGGCCGCCTCGGTCGGCATCCCGACGGTGATCTGGTCCTATCCGCGCGGCGAGGCGATCAGCAAGGACGGCGAGACCGCCATCGACATCGCGGCCTATGCCGCGCAGATCGCGGCGCTGCTGGGCGCCCATATCATCAAGATCAAGCTGTCCACCGACCATCTTGAGAACAAGGACGCCAAGAAGGTTTATCAGGAACAGGGCATCGATATCTCCACGCAGGCGGCCCGCGTGCGTCACTGCATGGACGCGGCCTTCGGCGGCCGCCGGATCGTGGTCTTCTCGGGCGGCGCGGCCAAGGGCTCGGACGCGGTCTACGAGGACGCCATCGCCATCCGCGACGGCGGCGGCAACGGCTCGATCATCGGCCGCAACAGCTTCCAGCGTTCGCGCGCCGACGCGCTGGAAATGCTGGGCAAGCTGGTGGACATCTATCTCGGCAAGGCCTGAGACTTTCGGTCTCGGACGGGCGGGCGGCGAGGATTTCGCCGCCCGTTGTCATTTGCACCGTTGTGGGGGCGCTGCCCTGCCGCCTGACGGCGTGAATGGGCCCCCACCCCCATTCACCCCCCCCGATATTTGGGCGAAGAAGAAGTTCCCTGCGGGGTTTTCCTTTGGCGCGGGACTGAATAGCTTGTCGGGCCAAGCGAAAGGGCGGTCTCATGTCGTTTTTCTCGAAACTGCGCGAGCGGTTGACGAAGTCCTCGTCGAAGATCGGCGCGGGGCTGGACAGCATCGTGTCCGAAGGAGCAGCCGAGGCGCCCCCGACGGCGCCCGTGACCCCTCCTGCGGCCGCCCCGGTCGCGGCGGCGCCCGCACCTTCCGCTGCGCAGGCACCTGTGCCCTCACCGGCACCAGCACCCTCCCCCGCGCAGGCACCTGTGCCCTCACCGGCACCAGCACCCTCCCTCGCGCAGGCTGTGCCCCAGCCTGCCGCTGAAAGCCGGCCGGGCCTGATGGGCCGCCTGTTCGGCCGCACCGAGGCGGCCCCGGCCGAGCCTCGGCGCGAGCTGGACGACGCGATGCTGGAAGAGCTTGAGGACATGCTCATCTCGGCCGACATGGGCACCGATACGGCGCTGCGGGTGACCGCCAACATCGCCGAGGGACGCATGGGTCGCCGCATCAGCGCGACCGAACTCAAGCAGGCCCTGGCCGACGAGGTCACGCGGATCATGACCCCCGTGGCGCGGCCCTTGCCGCTTTATCCCAAGCGGCCGCAGGTGGTGCTGGTGGTGGGTGTCAACGGCTCGGGCAAGACCACGACCATCGGCAAGCTCGCCAGCCAGCTCAAGGCGGCGGGCAAGAAGGTGGTGATCGCGGCCGGCGACACCTTCCGCGCGGCGGCGGTCGAGCAGCTGCAGGTCTGGGGCCAGCGTGCAGGCGTCCCGGTGATGGTCGCCGCGCAGGGCTCGGACCCGGCGAGCCTTGCCTGGGACGCCATGACGCGGGCCGAGGCAGAAGGCGCGGACCTGCTGCTGATCGACACCGCGGGCCGCCTGCAGAACCGCGCCGACCTGATGGAGGAACTGGCCAAGATCGTCCGAGTCATCCGCAAGAAGGATCCCTCGGCCCCGCACAATACCCTGCTGGTGCTGGACGCCACCACCGGGCAGAACGCGCTGAGCCAGGTGGAAACCTTCCGAAAGTTGGCGGATGTTTCGGGGCTGGTGATGACCAAGCTGGACGGCACCGCGCGCGGGGGCGTTCTGGTTGCCTTGGCGGACAAGTTCGGCCTGCCGATCCATGCCATCGGCGTGGGCGAGCAGATCGACGATCTGGACGCCTTCGAGCCGAGCGAGTTCGCGCGCGCGCTTGTCGGCCTGTAAACTGGCCGACGCGGCCGGGCTGCCCTGACCGCGCCGCGCCGGGTGCTGTGGTCAGCCGGTATGCTCGACCGGGCTGCCGTCTTCTTCCTCGAAAAGCTGCCGCGCGTTGGCGGCTTCGGCCGACAGCCAGACCTTGCCGCCGTCGACCGAGGCCACAGCGGAAAGCTGCACGAAATGGTGGTGCTGGTTGTCCTGACCGTGCTCTTCGTCCTTGCGCACCATCTTGATGCGGTCGCCCTTGACGCCATCCACCTTTCCGACGTGCACGCCGTCGGCGCCCACGATTTCCATGTGCTCGGTGATGTCGCTTGCGTTGACCATGTCGGTTCTCCTGCTTTCCGGGCCTGTGCGCCCGGGCCTCAACGCGGCTGGACGCAAAGGCGATCCCTCAGTCTTGGGAGAAGCTGGAGGTCAGGGAGAGAGCTTGATCAGGCCGGCCGCCGCTCAGGCTGCGTGAGGCGGCAGACCGAGGTGCGCGACGATGGGGGCGATCGCGCCTGTCTCTACCGAGCGACGGTTGGCGACCAGCGTGGCCTGACTGGCGTGGATCAGGGCGTCGGGCAGGATCTTCAGGTGGTTTGCCCGCAGCGTCTCGCCGGTCGAGGTGATGTCGGCGATGGCCTCGGCGGTCAGGTTCGCCACGGTGCCCTCGGTCGCGCCCTGGCTGTCCACCAGTTGGTAGTCCGCGATCTCGTGATCGGACAGGAAGGCGCGGACCAGACGGTGATACTTGGTCGCGATCCGCAGGCGGAAGCCATGCGCCGCGCGGAAGTCGCGCGCGATCGAGGCGAAGTCGTCCAGCGTTTCGCAGTCGCGCCAGCAGGCGGGCACGCCCAGCACCAGGTCGGCATGGCCGAAGCCCATCGGCGCAAGTTCCACCACGTCCGATCGCCAGCCCGCCAGCTTCTCGCGGATCAGGTCCGAGCCGGTCACGCCAAGCTGGATGCGCCCGGCGGCAAGCTCTCGCGGGATCTCTCCAGCCGAAAGCAGGACCAGGGACAGGCCCTCGATCCCCTCGGCTCGGGCGGCATACTCGCGGTCCGAGCCGGTGCGGGCAAGCCGGATGCCCCGCCCGGCAAACCAGTCGAAGCTCTGCTCCATCAGCCGGCCCTTGGACGGCAGGCCCAGCTTCAGCATGGCGCGCACTCCAGTTCCGCGACAAGGCCGGGGCGGATGATGCCGCCGACGGCGGGGATCGCCTCGCCCTGCCCCAGCACGCGGGTCAGCGCGTCGTAGCGGCCGCCCGAGGCAACGGGGGGCCAGTCGGGCCGGCCTTCGGCGGTGAAGCTGAAGGTCATGCCGTCGTAATATTCCATGGTCCGGCGGCCGTGGCTTGCGTCGAAGCGGATGGTGCCCGGGTCGATGCCGCGCGCGGCGATGGCGTCCAGGCGCGCCGCGAGACGATCCACTGCTTCGGCAATGGCGGGGATGTGGTCGGCAAGGATGCGCAACTCGTCGCAAGCCACGGGCGCGGGCCCGGCAACGGCGAACAGGCGGTGCAGGCGCTCGCGCCAGATGGCGGGCAAGGGCGGGCCTTCGGCGGCGGCCTCCAGCCGGGCAATGCGGGCCTCCATCTCGGATTCCGAGCGGAGGCCGGTCCAGGGGGCGCTGTTCACGGCGAAATGACGCGGCCGCTCGGGCGTCGAGAAGCGGTCGAGCAGCCGCTCGAAGCGCCGGGGCCGCCAGATATGATGCGCCAGCAGCGCGCGGCGCGAGTCCGACAGCGGCAGGCCCGCGACGGCGTCCAGCAGCAGGTCCATGTCGCCCATGGTGGCCGACAACCGGCAGGGCGCGAGGATGCCATGGAACAGGGCGAAGACCTCGGCATCGGCCTCGGGATCGCGCGAGAACAGCTCGAACCCCGCCTGCAGGTATTCATTGTCGCGCGGATGCGGGGGGCGCGTGTCGCCGTGGTCCTGCTTTCGGAAAATCTCGCCCAGATAGCAGTATCGGGCCGGTTCCGCCCCTTGGGCCATGTGCATCTGCACGACCGGCACGGTGAAGTCGGGGCGAAGCACGACCTCGCCCCGGATCGGATCGGTAGTCAGGTAGGCGCGGGCACGGATGTCCTCGCCATAGAGGTCCAGCAGCGTATCGGCGGGCAGCAGGATGTCGGGCGCGACCTCGACCGCGCCTGCGGCAACGAAGGCGTCGAGGATGCGGCGGCCCACCTGCGCCTTGACGGTGCGGGTGATCATCTAGCCAGCATCTCGCGGACGGTGGCAACCAAGGCCTCGCACGGGATCTCAACCTGAGCCGGTTGAGATTTCCATTCCTCTACAGAGGCTTGCGCGGAAATCTTCGCGCCAAGGATCAGGTCCTTGACCTGCACGACGCCGCGCGCCGCCTCGTCCGCGCCTTGGATGATGGCGATGGGCGAGGCCCGCTTGTCGGCATACTTGAGCTGGTTGCCGAAGTTCTTCGGGTTGCCCAGGTAGACCTCGGCCCGGATACCTGCGGCGCGCAGTTCGGCGGCCATTGCCTGATAATCGGCCATCCGGTCGCGGTCCATGACGGTGACGACCACCGGCCCCTGCGCCTCGGCACCGGCCAGCCCCTTCTCGCGCAAAGCGGCCAGCAGCCGGTCCACGCCGATGGACACGCCTGTCGCGGGCACCTTCTGCCCGGTGAAGCGTTCCACGAGGTCGTCATAGCGCCCGCCGCCCGCGACCGAGCCGAACTGGCGCTTACGGCCCTTCTCGTCGAGGATCTCGAAGGTCAGTTCCGCCTCGAACACCGGACCCGTGTAGTAGCCCAGGCCCCGCACGACCGAGGGGTCGATCACGACGCGATCCGCGCCCATCCCCATCGCGTCCAGCATCGCGGCGATCTGGGCCAGTTCGTCCACGCCCTCGGCGCCGACAGCGGAGCCGCCGACAGCCGCGCGCAGGTTCTGCAGCGTTGTCGCGTTGTCGGCGCCCTTTGAGGTGAGGAAGCGCAGCACCGGTTCGGCCTGCGTGGCGTCAAGCCCCACGCCCTCGATCTCGGCGCCCGAGGCGTCGGTGCGCCCGGTGGTCAGCAGTTCGCGCACGCCCGCCTCGCCCACCTTGTCGAACTTGTCGATGGTACGGAGGATCGCATCTCGTTGATGTTTGTTGCGCGCACCAGTTACAGCATCAAGCATCGACTGTGGAGCTTTGTCAGCCGCGCCTTCGTCGATCCCAATCGCCTCGAGCACGCCATTCAGGACCTTGCGGTTGTTCACCCGCACCAGATAGTCGCCGCGGGCGATGCCTGCCGCTTCCAGCGCGTCGGCCAGCATGGCGATGATCTCGGCATCCGCCGCGACGCTGGCCGCGCCCACGGTGTCGGCATCACATTGATAGAACTGACGATAGCGGCCCGGCCCCGGCTTCTCGTTGCGCCAGACCGGACCCATCGCATAGCGGCGATAGGGCGAAGGCAGGTCATTGCGATACTGCGCGGCGACCCGCGCCAAAGGAGCCGTCAGGTCATAGCGCAGGGCCAGCCAGTCGCCGGAACCGCCGCCGGGCACCGCTTCCTCCTGCCACGCAAACACGCCGGCATTCGGGCGGTCCACGTCGGGCAGGAACTTGCCAAGCGCCTCGACCGTCTCGACCCCGCTGGTTTCCAGCGCTTCGAAGCCGTGCAGGTGATAGACGGCGGCGATGCGGTCCAGCATCGCCTTGCGTTCCGTCACCTCTGGCCCGAAATAGTCGCGGAAGCCCTTGGGCGTTTCGGCGCGCGGGCGGCGCGGTTTCTGATCCTTGGCCATGCGGGTATCCTTCAGGTCGCGGGCTTCGATTAGCGGAAGGGGGCGGCATGGACAAGTTGCAGGCGCTGGAAGAACGGATCGCCCATCTTCAGCGCACGGTCGAGGACCTGTCCGACGTGGTCACGCGGCAGGCGACCGAGATCCGCGCCCTGTCGCGCCGCGTTGGCCTGCTGATGGAACGCGAGGCCGAGCGCGAAGCCGCCGAAGGCACGATCCCGCTGGCCGACCAGCGCCCGCCGCATTGGTAAGCGCGCCCGCGGCGTGATGCCGGCGCGCAGGTCCTACCGTTCGGCCGGTCCCAGCCGGGTCGTGCTGCCGGGCATGGGTTCCGAGAAGATGCCGCCTGCCTTGGGCTCGGGCCGCTGCGCCGCCAAGGGGGGACGCTGGACGAAGGGCGGCGGCTCGGCCGGGCCTTCGGTGCGGTCGGGGTCGAAGCCGGGCTCGTCGTAGTCGTCCACCCGCGCGGCTTCGGTTCTAGCGGGCTCGGGAAGGGTCGCCTCGGCCGGGTCGCCGTCCGGCCAGTCCGAGGGCGGCTCGGACTTGGGCGCCGGCTCGGGGGCGGGTTGCGCCGCAGCCAGTGGACGTAGAACGGGACCCGCTTCGTGAGAGGCCGCAAGCGGGCGCTGCGCCGCGGCCCACTCGTGCTGAGGATAGGCAGGCGCAAGCGCGCGGCGGAAGACCAAGACGTTGTGATAGACGGTGGTGCGGCTGGTCAGGCCGCTGCGTTCCTCGCAGGGCAGCGTCTCGGCGCGGACATATTCCCAGCCCGCCTGCGCCATGCGGTTCATTTCCATAGTCAGCGCATGGGCGAAACGTTCCGCCCCGCTTCGGGCGCCCCGGACCTTCTCGCCCCGGTTCGGCGCGGGCAGGACGGTGTATTCATAGGCTTGCATCGCACGCTCCTTGCGCTGGGTCGCTTCGGGTGCAGCCGAACGCCCCGCCCCCGGCCCGCGTTGCAGGCCGCGGCGCGGGAACGCCTCAGAGTCCGAGCTTCTTCGCCACCATCTCATTCACTGCCGCCGGGTTGGCCTTGCCGCCCGTCGCCTTCAGCACCTGCCCCGTGAACCAGCCCGCGAGCTTGGGGTTGGCCTTGGCCTTTTCCACCTGCGCGGGGTTCGCGGCGATGATCTCGTCCACGGCCGCCTCGATCGCGCCCAGGTCGGTGACCTGCTTCATCCCACGCGCTGCCGCGATCTCGGCGGGGTCGCCGCCCTCTGTCCAGACGATCTCGAACAGGTCCTTGGCCATCTTGCCCGAAATCTCGCCCGAGGCGATCAGGTCCAGCACGCCGCCAAGCTGCGCGGCCGAGACCGGGCTTTCGCCGATGGACAGCCCTTCCTTGTTCAGCCGCCCGAACAGCTCGTTGATGACCCAGTTCGCGGCCTGCTTGCCGTCGCGGCCCTTGGCCACGACCTCGAAAAAGTCGGCGTTCTCGACCTCGGCCGTCAGCACGCCCGCGTCGTATTCGGACAGGCCGAGTTCCGTGACGAAGCGCGCCTTCTTCTCGTCCGGCAGCTCCGGCATCGATCCGGCGATGTCGTCCACCCAGCCCTGCTCGATTTCCAGCGGCAGCAGGTCGGGATCGGGGAAGTAGCGGTAGTCGTGCGCCTCTTCCTTGGACCGCATCGAGCGTGTTTCGCCCTTGTCGGGATCATACAGGCGGGTTTCCTGCACGACCGTGCCGCCGTCCTCGATGATGGCGATCTGGCGGCGGGCCTCGTATTCGATGGCGGCCTGGATGAAGCGCAGCGAGTTCATGTTCTTGATCTCGCAGCGGGTGCCGAGGTGGCTGAAGTCCTGCGTTGCCTGATAACGCTCGTAGTCGCCGGGCTTGCAGACCGACACGTTCACGTCGGCGCGCAGGTTGCCGTTCTGCATGTTGCCGTCGCAGGTGCCCAGATAGCGCATGATCTGGCGCAGCTTGGCGACATAGGCGGCGGCCTCCTCGGGGCCGCGGATGTCGGGGCGGCTGACGATCTCCATCAGGGCGACGCCGGTGCGGTTCAGGTCCACGAAGGACAGCGCCGGGTCCATGTCGTGGATCGACTTGCCCGCGTCCTGTTCCAGATGGATGCGCTCGATCCGCACGCGGCGGGCAATACCGGGGGCCATGTCCACGATGATCTCGCCCTCGCCCACGATGGGGTGGTAAAGCTGGCTGATCTGGTAGCCCTGCGGCAGGTCCGGATAGAAATAGTTCTTGCGGTCGAAGGCCGACATCAGGTTGATCCGTGCCTTCAGCCCCAGCCCGGTGCGGACGGCCTGCGCCACGCAGAATTCGTTGATGACCGGCAGCATCCCCGGCATCGCCGCGTCCACGAAGCTGACGTTCGAGTTCGGCTCGGCCCCGAAGGCTGTCGAGGCACCCGAGAACAGCTTCGCGTTGGATGCCACCTGCGCGTGGACTTCGAGCCCGATGACCAGTTCCCAGTCTCCCTTGGCCCCGGCGATGACCTTGGGTTCGGGGGCGGTATAGGAAAGGTGATCCAGCATCTTCGTCTCCGGCAGCGTTGGGGTGGTTTCTATTGCCGTGGCCCTCTCGCGACAAGGGCTGGTTGCGCCGCTGCCGGTCGCCGGAATGTTCATTGAGATCCGGCAGGGCGCGGGCTAGGCCGCGCCGAAAGGTGCAAGGGGAAATGTCATGGGCAAGGGAATCATGGTTCTGGCGGCGCTGGCGCTGGCCGGATGCGGCGCGGTCGAGGCCGGGCGGCAGGCCACGACCGCCCCCACCATCGCCCCGGTCGAACGCGCCTCGGTCACCGGCCGCCTCGCCTCGGCCGTGGGCCTGCGCAAGGAACAGCCCGCGATGCGTTGGGGCGAGGACAACCCCGAATGGACCGAAGCCGCGCTGGCCGCGCTGGACTCGGAAGGCGTGACGCTGCTGTCCACCGTGCCCTCGGATGTGATGCAGTTCTGCCCCGGCTACGCCACCCAGACGCGCGAGAACCGGAAGGCATTCTGGGCCGGGCTGGTGTCGGCCGTTGCCCATCACGAGGGCGCCTCGCAGGGCTCGCCCCGCGGATTGCTGCGCTTGTCGCGTCCCCAGACGCAGGACGGGGGCTGCGGCGCGGGAGAGGACGGCGCGGACAACCTGCGCTGCGCGGTGCGGATCATGGCGCGCGAGGTCAGCCGCGACGGCGCCATCGCGGGCGGGGCCGAGGCGCAGGGTGGCCGCAGCTGGCGCGGGTTGGCGCGCAGCTGGATGCCGCTGCGGTCCCGGGAAAAGCGGGCCGAAATCGCCAGCTGGACCCGGCGGCAGAGCTATTGCAAGTGAAACGAGGGCGCTGATCAGCGCCCGTTCAGGATCGGCAGGTTGTAGGTCCGGCCGCCCTTGACATAGGTGATCTTGCCGTTGCCGATCGAGTTGATCGCGCCGCCGTCGATCCGGTCGCCAAGGCGCACCGTCACGACCTTGCCGTTGCGCAGCCGGATCAGGCCGCGGCTGGCCCGCCCCGCGCCCACCACGCCGATGACCTGGGTCTTGTTCGTCTCGATCCCGCGCAGCGTCGCGTTCTTGGCCACATCGCCCGTGGTGCGGCCCTCGACGGGCTTCTGGGCGATCTCAGGCTCGTCGTCGATCTCGGGCGGGCGATAGCTGCCCCGCGCGGCGATGGCGGCGCGTTCCTCGGCTTCGGCCTGGGCGCGGGCGCGGGCCTCGGCGGCGGCGCGGGCCTGCCTTTCGGCCTGGGCATCGGCGGCGGCGCGTTGGCGGGCACGCTCCTCGGCCTGCCGCTGCAACTGCTCGTCCCGCATGCGCTGACCCGCATCATCCGGCACTGGCGCCGCGCTGGCGGTCGTCGTCGGGGCTGCCTGGGGAACAGGCGTCGGCACGGGGACCGGCGCCGGGGTGGGCGCACGCAGCGCCGCGGCGGCAGCGGCGGCGACCGCCTGGGCTTCGGCATCGGCCTGGGGCGCGGGTGTTGCGGCGAGGCGCGCGGGCTTGCGCACGGGCGCGAGAGAGGCGGCCGACGCCAGCGCGACGGGCGCAGGCTTGGCGGTCGCCACCGCCTCGGCCAAGGCGCTTTCGACGGCCGAGGAGGATTTCGCCGTTCCGCCACGGCTCGGACGCGCGGCCGGGCGTCCGTTGGCGTTGGCTGCCGCCTTCACGGGCGCGGCTTTCGCGGATGACGGTTCGGACGCGGCGGACTTCGACGCACGCGCGGCCGGGCGGTCGCCCGAGGATTTCGCCGCAGGTTTGCTGGCCACGGCCTCGGCCACCGCCGCATCTACGGCAGAAGCCGCCGCAGCAGGACGGCGCGACGGCCGCGCCTCGGCAAAGCGCGGTCCATCGGCCGCCGGAGCAGCCGAAAGGCGCGGAAGCGTTGGGTGCAGCGCGTAAAGCCCAGCCAGCAGCGCGTCGGCGGCGACCCGCTCGGCGGGGGTCATCTCGGCTGCGGTCACCGACTCGTCGGCCGAACCTTCCTCGGGACGCGGACGGGGCCGCGAAGACGAGACCGGCTCACGGGTTGGGGCGGGCCGCGTCGAGGCACGGGGCGCCGCCTCGGGGCGGGACGGTGCGGGACGCGAGGCCGCCGTGGCCGCCGGACGCGTTGTCCCGGCAGGACGCGCAGCCTCGGGCGCCGCGGCACGGGGAGCAGCGGTGGCGCGAGGGGCCTGCACCGACGCGGGACGGGAGGCGGGTCGCTCGGACCGGGTCAGCGCACGGCGACCCGGCACCACGGCAGGAAGCGGGTCGGCCTCGGACACGGCCGGCGCGGCGGCAGGCTGGGGCCGACGCGGTCCCGTGGTCGGCCGCGTGGCTGTCGTCCCGGTGGGCGCGGCAGATTGCGCCGGGGACGCAGGAGCAGCCGCTGCGGGCGACGCAGGCGAAGTGACCGGAGACGCCGCCTCGATCTCGGCAGGTGAGCGGGCCGACGTGGCCGGAGGCACGGCTTGAGCCTCGGTTGCAGCCGATCCGCCGTTGTCTTCGGCAATCGCGGGCGCCGGGGTGGAAGGGGCATTCGCGGCCGGCGCCGAACCGGCCGCCGTGCTGGCCGGAGCCACGGGCGCAGCAGCCGGCTGAGCCGTGTCGGCAGAAGCTGTGCCGTCAGTGGCGGTGTCCGGGGCAGCAGGAGCCGCGACAGTCGACGTGGCACCCTGGACGTCTGCCGGGTCAGGCGACCGCAAGTCCGGCACGGCGGGTGCCACCGGCGCAGCCGTGGTCGCGGGAACGGTATCCGCGGCATCGGTCTGCGCCGCATCGGAAGTTGGGGGCGTAGCCGAGGAAGACGTCGGCAGGATGGTGACGGGCTGAACCTGAGCAACCGCACTCCCGGTTGCGCCGGGGCCCTGTTCCGGCGCCTGGACGGGATTCGTCTGCGTGGCCGCAGCAACCGGAGCCTCGATCCGGGAAGGTTCGGCCGGCACCGGAGTCTCAGCTACCTCGGCCTGTGCCGGGGCCGCCGCGCCGGAAGGCGTCGGAGGCACCGTCGTCCCCGCTTCCTGTGCTTCGGGCTGCGCGGCAGCCTGCGCCGGGTCCTCGGCGGGCACCGGGACAGTTGGAGCAGTGGCCACCGGCCGGTCACCCGGGGTGGCAAAGGCCCAGATCAGCATCAGCCCGACCAGCAGCGCGCCGAGCATCACCAGCAGGCCGCCGACGCCGCCGCGCGCGCCCGGGTGCTGCGCGACCGGAGCAGGCGGGTCCACGCGCAAGGCACGGGCCGCCGCCGCGCGTTCGATCACCACGCGGCCCCGTTCCGGCAGGGAGGGCTTGTCAGGTGACGCCTCGGCCTCGCCCTCTTCCGGCGACGCAAGCGCCCGAGCCTTCGACAGCCGGGGTGCTGCAGGCCTGTTGCCGGGCAGAACCGCGGCCGGACCGGCTGCCTTGGCGACACTGGCTGAAGCCGCTGCAGGAGCAGGATCGGCATCCCCGGGGCGCAGCTCCGCCGACGCAAGCTCGGCGGCCGGGCGCGGGTTCTCGCCCGTGGCCTCGTCCGTGCCGGAGACCGGGGGCTCGGACTGCTCGGACGTATCCGCCACCAAGCCATCGCCGATCTGATCTTGAGCCGATGAAGCATCATTGACCTCGTTGGACGCCACGACAGCGTCCGGAGCCTGTCCCTCGGCTATCTCGGCAGTGGCCGCGGCTTCATCTTCCCCAGCAGCAGAAGAACCGCCCTCCGGCTCCGCCTCGTTCGGAGCGGAACTGTCCTCCGCCACCGCTGCGACAGCACCAGGATCATCTGAGCTATCGGCCTGACCTTCTCCGGACGGCACCCAGGCATCACCAGCCGCCGTTTCGACAGCATCGGCCTTCACCGCGTCATCTGCCACAGGCGTATCCTCTGCGGCAGCCTGCGACGCGGTGGCCTCGGGCTGGTCCGCCGGAAGGTCACCGGGCAGGTCGGCATCGCCGAGAACCTCGTCCGTCGCAACGGGCTCGCCGAAGCGGGGGGTCGCCGGGAACAGCCCGTCGGCCGGATCGGCCAGGAAGCCCGCAGCTGCGAAGCCGTGGCGGCGGGCGAAATCCTCGGCCTCGCGCAGGGTCTGGCGCGCGACCGCCGCCACGCGCACGTCGCCCGCCTCGCTCGGACGCCAGTCCCAGGCAAGATCCGCCACGGGATAGGGCGTCAGCCCGTCCAGGGCTTGGCCAAGCTCGGCCGGCTTGTGGTCGTCACCGGGAATGGGCAGCGAGGTGTAAAGGATCTGGTCGTCGGGAATGATCAGCGCGACCTTGGCGTCGCGCCCGTTCGCCGCCAGCTTGCGCAGCCGGGCCATCTCGGCCCGGAAGTCGGGCGCGTCGAAAGCGGCGACCGCCCGCTCCTTCCACCGCACCGAGGCGGCTGCCGGCGGATCGGCCCGTTCCATCAGGTGAACGGCATCGTTGCTGAATGACAGGGCGAAATCGGGCGCGGAACGCTTGCTCATGGGCCGGGGCTTATCCGTTCTGGCCGGTCGTCGTTCATGCGCGATCCGGTCCGTTGCTGCTCAACCCCATGGATAACCGAACTGCGCCCCTCTGCAAAGCGAAACACCTCATCGTGAGAAGGCCCCTCGCGGATTTGCGGCCCTTCCCGAAGCAAGGCAGACTGGCCCGGGCGCGGGGTCCCGCGCAAAGGCAAGGCAAGGAGTTTCCATGAGCCCGCTCCCCTCGATTTCCCTGCGAACCGCCGCGCGGCTGCCGCTGTCGGCCGCGCTGGCGCTTGCAATGCTGGCGCTTCCGGCCGCGGCGCACCCGAAGATGGCCGGCTGCGGCATGGGCGCGGGGACCCAGGCGCCCACGATCAACGTGCAGGGCGAGGGCCGCGCAAGCGTTGCCCCTGACCTTGCCACCGTCTCGCTGGGGGTGACCACGCAAGCGCCCACGGCGGCACAGGCAATGTCGGACAACGCCACCCGCCAGACCGCCATCATCGAGGCCCTGCGTGCGCAGGGCGTGGCGCCAGCCGATCTGCAGACCCAGGGGCTGAGCCTGTCGCCGCTGCAGGATTACTCGCGCGAGGGACAGCCGCCGGTCATCACGGGCTACCAGGCGCAGAACATCGTGACGGCCCGCATCCGCGACCTGCCCCGGCTGGGCGCCATCCTGGATACGATGGTGGGTGCGGGCGCGACGGACGTGCAGGGCATCACCTTCTCGCGCGAGGATGCCGCCGCGACCGAGGATCGCGCGCGGACCGAAGCCGTGGCCGAGGCACGTCGCCGCGCCGAGGTGATCGCGCGGGCGGCAGGGATGGAGCTTGGGCCGCTTGTGTCGCTTACCGACACCAGCATGACGCAGGGGCCGCGGCCGATGGCCATGATGGCGCGGGCGGCCGATGCCGAGGCCTCGACCCCCGTCGAGGCGGGCGAGTTGACGCTGAGCGCGCAGGTCACGGGCGTCTGGTCGCTGCTGCCTACGGGCGGTGACGCAGGAGGATGCGAGCCGCAGGGTAACCATCACGGCGGCCAGGGGCATCACCACGGGATGCCGATGCACGGGCATGGGCACGGGCACGGGCATGGGCACGACGTTATGCCGGGCCATCATCCCGGCATGATGCCGCATCCGGGCGACGGGATGGGGGATCATCACGGCACGATGCCGCCCGGTCACATGGAAGGGGCCATGCCTTCCCCGAGTCCGGAAAGCGCGGGCGCACCTGCCCCTGGCACGTCGGACGCGCCGGCAGGAAACGACCCTGCAGGAAGCCCGGGGCCGGCCGCCGAAACCGGGCCGGCCGAGCCCGCCGCGCCGGTCCAGCCTGCGGATGGCAATCCTGCGGGGCAGGACGCCTCGCGGGCGGACGACACTGGGGCCCCTGCCCCGGCAGCGCCGTCGAACTGACAGGCCCTTCCACATGAAGGAAAGGAGGGCCAGGGCTCTCCTTTCCCATCGCCCGCAGGACAGCCGTTGTGCGCACGGATCCAGGTGCCCCGCGCCTGCGGCAGTGTCGCAATCCTGTCTTCGACTCGATGAAATTGAGGCAGAATGACGCAGTCCGGGCATTGCCCTTGTCCCGGCCAGCGTCTATCCGGCCGCCCAGGCAAGGCGGCCCCGATAGACTCGGAGGCCTGCGGCCATCCGCAACGGAACGCCGGCTGTCTCGGTCCGGTGAAACAAAGGGAACAGCATGGATTTCATCACAGGTGACTGGCTTGTGGCGCTGTTCCAGGTCATCGCGATCGACCTGGTGCTGGCGGGCGACAACGCCATCGTGATCGGCCTGGCCGCCGCAGGCCTGCCCAAGGATCAGCGCAACAAGGCGATTCTGGTCGGGATCATTGCCGCCACGATCATGCGGATCGGCTTTGCGCTGATCACCACGCAGCTTCTGGCGATCACCGGCCTTCTGCTGGCGGGCGGCCTGCTGCTGCTGTGGGTCTGCTACAAGATGTGGCGCGAACTCAGCGCGGGCCAGCACCAGCACGAGGTCGAGGCCCACGAGGCGCTGGAAGACGCCGACCTCAACAAGGACGGCCGCGTCGCCGGCGCGCCGCGCAAGACCTTTGCGCAGGCGGCGACCCAGATTGTCATCGCCGACGTGTCGATGTCGCTGGACAACGTGCTGGCCGTGGCCGGCGCCGCACGCCACCACTTCGAGGTGCTGATCATCGGCCTCGTGCTGTCGATCGCGCTGATGGGCCTTGCCTCGACCTGGATTGCCAAGCTCATCAACCGCTATCGCTGGATCGCCTGGGTCGGCCTGCTCATCATCCTCTTTGTTTCGCTGAAGATGATCTGGGAAGGCTGGCACGAGATCGCGGTGCGCATGGCTGTCTGAGAACAGAGCCACTTGAACCTGGAAACCCCGGCCTTTGCGGCCGGGGTTTTTCCTTTCGGCGCCTCTCAGGCCAGGATGCGCGGATCGGGGCCGAGGTCGAGGCCGGGGAAGATCGCCCGCTCGATCAGCCCGGTTTCGGTGCCGAACAGCCCCCGCATGGCCCAGCCCGCATAGGCGCGCACGTCGCGCGTGGGCAGCAGGTCGCGGTCCTGGTAAAGCCGCCCCTCGCCCAAGCCCGGCCAGTCACCATGGACGCGCCCGCCGCGGACCGCGCCGCCCGCCATCAGCAGCGCGCCGCCCGTGCCGTGGTCGGTCCCGCCCGAGCCGTTCTCGCGCGCCGTGCGGCCGAATTCTGTCATCGCCAGCACGGTCGTGCGCGCCCAGTTCGCGCCAAGGCCCTCGCGCAGGGTCAGGATGGCGCTCGCGAGATCTCCTAGCGGACGCTTCAGCACCTGTGCCTGCCGGGCATGGCTGTCCCAGCCCGACAGCGAGAACGAGGCGATCCGCGTTCTGCCATTCAGCCGGTCCGCCGCAAAAGCAGCCAGCCGCGCCGCGTCACCCTTGGGTCCCTTGCCCATCTCGCCGGTCAGCGAGGCCCCGATCTCCTCGGCGGCGCGGGCGGCGTCGCGGAACAGCGGGTCGTCGTGATACACCTCGGCCAGCAGCAGCCGGGCCTGCGGGGACAGCGTCAAGGTCGCCTCGGGTGCCCAGCTGAGCGCGCGGGCGGGACCGGAGAGGATCAGCATCTCCTCGGTCCCGACACTGTAGGCGGTCTCGGCCGTGGCGCCGGGCATGGCCTGCAGCAGCCGGTTCAGCCAGCCGCCCTTCTGCTGGTCGATGGGCAGATCGTTGCCCGTCCCGGCTTCCAGCAGGTCCTGCCCATCGAAATGGCTGCGCTTGTCGCGGTAGGGGGTGGCGACCGCATGGGCGAAGGCCAGCTCACCCGCCTGCCACAAGGGCATCAGGCCCTCCAACGCCGGGTGCAGGGCGAAGAAATCGTCCAGAACGAGCGCGCCGCCCTCGGGGCCTGCCGACAGGCCGGGGCGCAGCGCCCGCAGGGCCGGATCGCCATAGGGCCGCACCACGTCCAGCCCGTCCATCGCACCGCGCAGGACGATCACGACCAGCCGGTTCTCTCCCGGCGCCGAGGCAAAGGTCATGGTGGACAGCAGCGGATGCGCCGCGGCGGAACAGGCGGTGAGGGCTGCGGTCTTCAGCAAGGCGCGGCGCGTCGGCATGGGCGGCCCCTTTCAGCGGCGGTTGAACTCGGCCGAGGCCAGCACGATCGCCACCCCCTCGCGCGCGTTCTCGGCGCGGGGGACGGCGCGGGCCAACGCTTTGGAAATGGTGGCGCCCAAGGCGGTGGACAGGAACGCGCGGGGATCGGGAAAAGGTTCGATCAGGCGCTGCGGGGTGGACAGCGCCCAGCCGATGCGGGCGGACAGAAGCTGCGGCGTGATCCAGTCGGCCGCACGCTCGGGCCAGCCGTCAGGGCCGCGCGCCTTGCCGAAGGGCTGGCCCATGCGCTGCATCGGCACCAGCAGGTGTTGGCGCACCTGCGGGCGTTCCAGCGCAAGGATCTCGCCTGCTCCCATCCCCAAGGCGCGCAGGGCAGCGGCAATGAAATCGAAGGGCTGCCGCGACTTCTGCCCGAAACTGGCGGCAATCCCGGGATGGGCGACCAGCGCGGCATTGATCGCGCTCAGGTCGCCGCCAGTGTCCAGCCATACCGCCGCGAGATCGGCCACCAGCGCCTCGGGCGGGTCGTCAGCGGCGAAATGGATGGCGAGCTTGCGCGAAAGGTGGCGGGCCGTCGCCGGATGCATGGCCAGGTTGCCCAAGGCACGCGCGATCTCGGGCAGGCCGTCGCCATAGGGCACTCCCAGGACCGTCTCGGCCCCCGGCTCGGCCACCTGGGGGCGAAAGCGGCGGTCATCCTTTGGGTTGTAGGTCAGCCCAGTCAGCAGCTCGGCGAGTTCCCGCACGTCGGATTGCGTGTAGTCGGCCCCGACCCCAAGCGTGTGCAGTTCCAGGATCTCGCGCCCGAGATTCTCGTTCAGCCCGGCGTGCTTTTCGGGCCGACGCCGCGCGAATTGCGAGTTCGGACCGACACTTGCGTTCTGGTTCAGGTAGATCAGCATCATCGGATGCGTCGCGGCGGCGAACAGCATGTCGCCGAAGCGGCCCTTCAGATGCGGGCGGATGGCCTCGTCCACGAAGGCGGCGGCCATCAGGTGCTGGGTCGGGTTCTGCGCGACCACGGTGAAATGGTCCGCCCAGAACTGGACCAGCCGCTCTCCGAAGCCTGCCGGCGCACCCGCCGCACGGGCGATGCGGTTGCGCAGCGCGTCAAGGCGCTGACCTTCCAGCTCCTGCACATGGGCGCGGTAATCTTCGGGGCTCAGCGCGCCTTCGTCACGGGCCTGCCGGATCTCGGCAAAGACGAGATACGCAGCCGTTGCGGCCGTGGTCGTCCAGCCGTCGGGCTTCGTGGCCTGCCCCACCGATTCCAGAAGAAAGCCGGTGTCCGCAGGAGGCACCCGGGGCGACGGGCCGTAGCCCAGCCGGATCGCCGCACGCTCTGGATCGATCGCCATCACCCGCCTTTGCCACGCGGCGCAAGCGCACACCGCCGCCCCTTATTTCATGGGCGGCGGCGACAGGCATTTCACGCTTTGCTGACGGCGGGATGCCGCTCAGGCGTCCTTGGGCAGCGCCCGCAGGCGCAACTCGCGCATCTGCTCGTTGGTGGGTTCGCTCGGCGCACCCATCATCAGGTCCTCGGCCCGCTGGTTCATCGGGAACATGATGACCTCGCGGATGTTCTGCTCGTCCGCCAGCAGCATCACGATCCGGTCGATGCCGGCCGCGCAACCGCCGTGAGGAGGAGCGCCATAGCGGAAGGCCTTGACCATGCCGCCGAAGCGCTTTTCGACCTCGTCCCGGCCGTAACCGGCAATCTCGAAGGCCTTGAACATGATGTCCGGCGTGTGGTTGCGGATGCCGCCCGAGATCAGTTCGTAGCCGTTGCAGGCAAGGTCATACTGGTAGGCATGGACCTTCAGCGGGTCGCCCTGCAGCGCCTCCATCCCGCCCTGCGGCATCGAGAAGGGGTTGTGGCTGAAGTCGATTCTTCCGTCGTCGGTCTTCTCGTACATCGGGAAATCGACGATCCAAGCGAACTTGAACTGGTTCTCGTCGACCAGCCCCAGCTCACGCCCGATCTCGGTCCGCGCCCGCCCCGCGACCGCCTCGAAGTCCGAGGGCTTGCCGCCGAGGAAGAAGACGGCATCGCCTTCCTTCAGGTTCAGCGCCGCGCGGATGCCTTCAGTCTTTTCAGGGCCGAGCGCCTTGGCGATGGGACCGGCCGCCTCGGTCGCGCCCGCGTCATCCTTGCGCCAGAAGATATAGCCCATCCCCGGCAGGCCCTGCTGTTGGGCAAATGCGTTCATCCGGTCCGCGAACTTGCGGCTGCCGCCGGTCGGCGCGGGGATGGCGCGAACCTCGGTGCCCTCCTGCTCCAGCAGCTTGGCGAAGATGCCGAAGCCCGAGCCGCGGAAGTGTTCGGAGACGTCCACCATCTCGATGGGGTTGCGCAGGTCGGGCTTGTCGGTGCCGTATTTCTTCAGCGACTCGACATAGGGGATCAGCGGCCATTCGGCGTCCACGCGGCGGCCGTTGCCGAATGTCTCGAACAGGCCCTGGATCACGGGCTGGACGGCGGCGAAGACGTCCTTCTGCTCGACGAAGCTCATCTCGATGTCGAGCTGGTAGAAGTCCGTTGGCGAGCGGTCGGCGCGCGGGTCCTCGTCGCGGAAGCAGGGGGCGATCTGGAAATAGCGGTCGAAGCCCGCGACCATGATCAACTGCTTGAACTGCTGCGGCGCCTGCGGCAGTGCATAGAACTTGCCCGGATGCAGGCGCGAGGGCACGAGGAAGTCGCGCGCGCCTTCGGGCGATGAGGCCGTGATGATCGGCGTCTGGAACTCGGTGAAGCCCGCGTCCCACATGGCGTCGCGCAGCCATTTGATGACGCGCGAGCGCAGCATGATGTTGTTGTGCAGGCTCTCGCGGCGCAGGTCGAGGAAGCGATAGGCGAGGCGCGTTTCTTCCGGGTAGTCCTGGTCGCCGAAGACCGGCAGCGGCAGGTCGTCGGACGCGCCCAGCACCTCGACTTCGGTCGCATAGACCTCGATCTCGCCGGTGGACAGCTTGGGGTTCACCAGCGAGGCGTCGCGCAACTTTACCTTGCCGTCGATGCGGATCACCGTCTCGGCCCGCAGTTTTTCCAGCGTGGAAAACGCCGGAGAGTCGCTGTCGGCGATCACCTGCGTAATGCCGTAATGGTCGCGCAGGTCGATGAACAGCACGCCCCCGTGGTCGCGCACCCGATGCACCCAGCCCGACAGGCGCACGGTGTTCCCGGCGTCGGCGGCGGTCAACTGGCCGCAGGTGTGGCTGCGATAGGCGTTCATGGCGCGTCCTCTTGTGGTCCGGTGCCGCATGAACGCCGCGGCGGCAGTCAAGTCAAGCCGGTCAGAACGGCACAAGGCAGTCGCCTGCGTAGAAATCCCGGGACTTGGCCCGGCGGAAGGGCGCGCCCGACGGCCGGGCGCGCCAAGTCAGGCCTTCAGCGCTGCATCCGGGCCGACAGCCAGCCGTTCCACTGGGCGCGGTTGCCGGCAAAGGCGTTCAGGTCCACGTTGCCTGTGAAGCCCGGCGCGGTGCCGGTGCCGGTGTATTGCCAGAAGCTCCACCGCTGGCCGGGATAGGTGACGCGCGGATGGTCGGCGACCGAACGCAGCCAGAACTCGGCATTCACGCTACGCACCCCGGTGTCGCGGTAGAAATCGACCGTGGTGTAGATGATCGGCCGCTGACCATAATACTGGTGCAGCATGGACATCATGATGTTGACTTCGCGCCGCACCTCTTCGGGGGAAGGCTTGTAGCGGCAGTTGCGCGACTGGTGGTTCCATTCGAGATCGATCACTGGCGGCAGCGCGCCGCGCTCGCGGGGCACGTTGGCCATGAACCAGGCCGCCTGCTCGGCGCCCGAGCGGCAGAAGTAGTAGAAGTGATAGGCGCCGCGCGGGATGCCTGCGGCCCGCGTCTCGGCCCAGTAGCGTCGGAACATGGGGTCCGAGTGGTCGCCGCCCTCGGTCGCCTTGATGAAGGCGAAGCTGATGCCAGCGCCCCGCGCCTGGTGCCAGTTCACGTTGCCCTGATAGCGGGACACGTCCACCCCGTGGACCTGGTGGTTGTAGGGGTGCCCGCTGGTCCAGACATGCGGCGCCGTGTCGCCCAGCAGCGGCACCGCGCCGCCGACGAAGCCGCCCTGCACCGACTGCCCCGAGCCGATGCTGATGTCCGTCACCACCTGCCGCGTGGGCCCGCCGCCACAAGCCGCCAGCACCGTGACCGCGAGCAGCGCCGCCGCCTTGATCCAGGATTTCATGTCCGCCTCATTCCGTTTCTTTGGCTTCTTTTTGGCGGACTATTTCACCGGATCCCGGACAAAGTCACCTGCGCCCCGCAAGCCACCACGCACGCCCCGTTCACGAAACCGTCAGGACGTGCCGGGGGTGCCCGATCAGTTGAAATCGGGCAGCAGCTTGCCGGGGTTCATGATGTTGTTGGGATCAAGCGCCCGCTTGATCGCGGACATGACCGCGCAGGCCTCTCCATGCTGGTCCAGCATCAGGTCGCGCTTGCCCACACCGATCCCATGTTCGCCGCTGATCGTGCCGCCGACGGCGATCGCGCGCTCGGCCATGCGGCGGGCGAGGCGCTTGGCGGTGGCGATTTCCTCGGTGTTGCCGGGCTCGACCAGCATCAGCGTGTGGAAGTTGCCGTCACCCACGTGACCCACGATGTTGCCGGGGATACCCGCCTCCTCCATGTCGGCGGCGGCGGCGGCCACCGCGCCGGGAAGCTCGGACATGGGCACGCAGATGTCGGTGACGACGCCCGTCGCGCCGGGGCGCAGCTTCAGCGTGGCCCAGTAGCTGTTGTGCCGCGCGGCCCAGAGACGGTTGCGCTCCTCAAGCGTCGAGGCCCACTGAAAGTTCTGCCCGCCGTGCTCGGCCGCGATCTCGCCGAAGGCCTCCGCATTTGCGCGCACCGCGTCGGGCGAGCCATTGAACTCGATCATCAGATGCGGCTCCTCGCGGTAGTCCGAGCCCATCTGCAGGTTGATCGCGCGCATGGCCATCGGGTCCATGAATTCGATCCGCGCCATGGGGATGCCCATCTGCATGGTCTGGGCCACGCAGGTCACGGCCTCGGTCAGCGAGGGAAAGGCGCAGACCGCGGCGGCCACGTCCTCGGGCTGGCCGTGCAGGCGCAGGGTCAGTTCGGTGATGATGCCAAGGGTGCCTTCCGACCCCACCATCAGCGCAGTCAGGTCATAGCCCGCGCTGGACTTGGCGGCGCGGGTGCCGGTGCGGATCACGCGACCGTCGGCCAGCACGACCTCCAGCGCCAGGATGTTCTGCCGCATCGTGCCATAGCGCACTGCCGTCGTCCCGCTGGCCCGGGTCGAGGCCATGCCGCCGATCGAGGCGTTCGCCCCCGGATCGACGGGGAACATCAGCCCGGTCGCGCGCAGTTCCGTGTTCAGCGCCTCGCGCGTCACGCCGGGCTGAACCACGGCCAGCATGTCCTCGGCCCGCACCTCCAGCACGCGGTCCATCCGCATCAGGTCGATCACCAGCCCGCCGTGGATCGCCAGGGCGTGCCCTTCCAGCGAAGTGCCGGTGCCCCAGCCGATCACCGGCACGCCATTGTCATTGCAGACCTTCAGCACGCGCGAGACTTCCCCGGTGTTCAGCGGGAAGGCCACGGCATCGGGCGGCGGCGCGCGGTGGAAGGTTTCCGAGGCGCCATGCAGCTCGCGATCGGACTCACCGGTGGAAAGCCGGTCGCCCAGGATGGCGCGCAACTCGGACAGGACGGCTTCGGAAATGGGCATCTTCGGACTCCTTGAAGGCGCAGGGAAGATGCCAGCGCGCCCCCGCGCCCTCAAGCCCGATCTTCTGTCCGGAAATATCCCGGGGGAGTCGCCAGAGGCGACGGGGGCAGCGCCCCCAGCGACCCAAGCCTACAGGGGCGCGGTCGCCCGCTCCAGCCACGGCCGCACCTCGTCCGGCACCAGAGGCCCGATTTCATCCAGCACTCGGGCGTGATAGGCGTCAAGCCAGGCGATCTCGGCGCGGCTCAACATTCCGATCTCGATCAGGCGCTTGTCGATGGGAACCAGCGTCAGCGTCTCGAAACCCAGCATCTCGCGCCCGTCGGGGCTGTGGGCGGGCTCAACCGCCACCAGGTTCTCGATGCGGATGCCCCATTCGCCCTCACGGTAATAACCGGGTTCGTTGGAAAAGATCATGCCGGGCTCGAGCGGCAACTCGGACAGCCGCGAGATCCGCAACGGTCCCTCGTGAACGCAAAGCGCCGCGCCGACTCCGTGCCCGGTGCCATGGTCGAAGTCCATGCCCGCCGACCACAGCGGCGCGCGGGCCACCGCCTCGATGTCGCGGCCTGCGAGGCCCTTGGGAAAGCGCAACCGGCTGAGGCCGATCATCCCCTGCAACACGCGGGTATAGGCGTCCCGCGCCGCCTCGGGCGGCTCGCCGATGGCGATGGTCCGAGTGATGTCGGTCGTGCCGTCCAGGAACTGCGCGCCGGAATCAAGAAGCAGCAATTCGCCCTTGCCCACGGTCCGGTTGGTGGCCTCGGTCACGCGGTAATGCACGATGGCGCCGTTCGGGCCCGAGCCGCAGATGGTGTCGAAGCTGATGTCGATGGCTCCCGCCTCGCGCCGGAAACCTTCCAGGGTGCGCACCACGTCGATCTCGGTGAACTCGCCGGGCCGCTGCGCGTCGATCCAGGCGAGCGCCCGGACCATCGCCACAGCGTCGCGGCGATGGGCGGCGCGCATCCCCTCCAACTCGGCCGGGGTCTTGCGCGCCTTGGGCAGCGCCACCAGGTCGCGGTCGCGGGCGATCTCGATGCCCGCTTCCTCCAGGGCGCGGAACACGGCCTCGGGCGCCGTGTCGGCGTCCAGCCGCACCGGCCCCTTCAGCCCAGCAAGAGCCGCCGTGAAGCCATCCGGCGGCAAGATCGTGACTTCGTTGCCCAGATGGGCGCGGACCTGCGCGTCGAACTTGGCCGTGTTGGCGTAAAGCCCGACCCGCCCCGTTGCATCAACGGTGGCAAACGCCTGCACGACCGGGTTGCGGGGAATGTCGGCGCCCCTGATGTTCAGCAGCCAGGCAATCGAGTCCGGCAGGGTCAGCACCGTCGCACCCTGCCCCGCCTTGGCCAGCGCCCTGGCGATCTGCCCACGCCGCTCGGCCGGGGTCGCCCCTGCCACCGCCGCGTCATGGATGCGGGCGGCACCCATGGGGGGTGCAGGCCGGTCGGGCCAGATCGCATCGACAGGGTTCGGGATGGCGCGCAGGGTGATGCCGCTGCCCGCGAGGCCCTTCTCCAGCGCCTCGATCTCGGTGCGGGTATGCAGCCAGGGGTCATAGCCCAGCACGCCGCCCTGCGGAAGCGCCTGCTTCAGCCAGGCGCTGGCCGTGGTTTCGGGCCAGGGCACCGGGGTGAAAAGCGCCGGGTCCACCTCGGCGCGCACCTGCACGCGATAGCGGCCGTCGATGAAGACTCCCGCCTGGGACGCCGTGACGATGCCGAAGCCCGCACTGCCGGAGAATCCCGTGAGCCAGCGCAGCCTCGCATCCGCATCCGCCACGTATTCGCCCTGCCAGGCGTCGGCGCGGGGCACGATCACGGCGTCCAGCCCCTCGCGCGCCATCAGCGCCCTCAGCGCCGTCAGGCGCGGACCGCTTGCCGCCGGGTCCGAGGGGGCCGAAAACTCCTGCCAGGTCATGCCCGGTTCCTTTCCTTCAGTGCTGCCCCATCAGCGGCCCGGCATCGTCTGCCCAGCCATGGGCCGAGCGGCCCGTTGCCAGCCCCGCCTGGAACAGCGTGTTCATGTAGGCCGCATCGAAGGGCTTGTAGGGCGGAAGCGCAAGGTTCGGCGGCACCGCCGTCACGTTGAAGCCGAAGCCGTCGCGGCGCGCCTGTGCCTGCATGTCCGCGATGTTGCCGACGGACTGGTGCTTGATCAGCGTGGTCAGGCTGCGCTCGGCAATCGAGACCACCCCTTGGCGCGTGGGCTCGTATTCGGCCGCAAGCTTCGAGTTGCGGATCACCCACATCCGGCGCGGCCCCATGGGCGGCGGCAGCCGCAGGCCCGGCGGATAGGCGAAGACGCCACGCGTCACCCCGCCATCGACGTGCAGTTCCTGATAATGCCGACCGTCCGCCCCCACGTCGATAGTCACGGGCGGGAAGGCCCCCGGCACCGAGGCCGAGGCCAGCAGGACGTCGCGGATCAGCTGCACCCGGTCCGGCTGGCTCGAGGCCGCGATCCGCCCGATGTCCCAGATCACCTGCCGCTGCGCGTCAAGGTTCGTGGTCCCGATCAGCAGCATCCGGCCCTTGCGGCGCTCGGCCGCGATCTCGGCCACCATCCGGGGCGTCACGATCCGGTTGATCTGGTTCCGCAGCGGCGCGCTGTCCCCGATCGAGGGCGCGCCCGCCAGCGCCGCCAGAGGTCGCAGGATGAACACGTCGCTGGCGGTGGTGCGGGTGTAGAAATGTTCAAGCGCGTCGTCGTAGCGCGGTCCCAGGAAGGCCAGCGCCGCGATCAGCGCGCCGGTCGAGACGCCGGTGACATAGTCGAACTCGGGCCGGTCGCCGCGCTGGGTCCAGCCTTTCAGCACGCCCGCCCCGAACGCCCCGGCATCGGCACCGCCCGACAGCGCCAGCAGGTCGATCGGCTCGCTGGACTGCAGACGGGCCAGCGCCGCGCGCCCGAGGTCGTCGGACGAAGCGCCGCTGGGGCCAAGCCCGTCCCCGAAGGCGCGGATGCGGGCATAGCCAGGGGGTTCGGCCTGCAACTGCGCGGCGGCGGGCACCGCCGGGGCCAGCCGGATCGGCACCACCCCGCAGCCCGGCAGCGCCAGCACGAGCGCCAAGGTCACCGCAGCGACAACCCGGCGCGTCTGCGCCCCTGCGGGACCCCGGCCGTCGCTCAACGCCGGGCCGCGCCGCCCATCGCCCGCGCCCGCTTGCGCGGGTCGCTTTCGAACAGCCCGGCGAGTTGCTCGGTCATCGCGCCGGCCAACTGGTCCACGTCGGTGATCGTCACCGCGCGCTGGTAGTAACGGGTCACGTCGTGGCCGATGCCGATGGCGATCAGCTCGACCTGCGCGCGGCGCTCGATCATGGCGATCACGTCGCGCAGGTGCTTTTCCAGATAGCTCGCCGGGTTCACCGACAGGGTCGAATCGTCCACGGGCGCGCCGTCCGAGATCACCATCAGGATGCGCCGCGCTTCGGACCGCCGCACGAGCCGCCGATGCGCCCATTCCAGCGCCTCGCCGTCGATGTTCTCCTTCAGCAGCCCTTCCTTCATCATCAGCCCGAGATTCGGCCGCACCCGCCGCCAGGGCGCGTCGGCCCCCTTGTAGATGATGTGGCGCAGGTCGTTCAGGCGCCCCGGCGCGGCGGGGCGGCCGTCCTGCAGCCATTTCTCGCGGCTCTGCCCGCCCTTCCAGGCGCGGGTGGTGAAGCCGAGGATCTCGACCTTGACGGAACAGCGTTCCAGCGTCCGCGCCAGCACGTCGGCGCAGATCGCCGCGATGGAGATCGGCCGCCCGCGCATCGAGCCGGAGTTGTCGATCAGGATCGTGACAACAGTATCCCGGAACTCGGTGTCCTTCTCCCACTTGAAGGACAGCGGAGTCGTCGGGTTCGCCACCACCCGCGCCAAACGGCCCGCATCAAGCGTGCCTTCCTCCTTGTCGAACTCCCAGCTGCGGTTCTGCTGGGCCTGCAGGCGGCGCTGCAGCTTGTTCGCCAGCCGGCTGACGGCACCGCGCAGGGGTTCAAGCTGCTTGTCCAGATAGGCGCGCAGGCGTTCGAGTTCGGCCGGGTCGGCCAGTTCCTCGGCCCGGATCTCCTCGTCGAAGGCTTGCGTGTAGACCTTGTAGTCGGCGCTCGCCTCGCTGACGGGCGGAGGCAGCTCGGGCGGCATCTCGCTGTCCGCCATTTCGGCGTTCTCGACCAGTTCCTCGTCGGACTGGTCGTCCAGCGACACCTGCGCCTGCCGCTCGTCCTGGGTCCGCTCCTGGCTCTGCTCGGGGCTGGCCTCGGCGTCCTCGCCTTCTTCCTGCTCGCGCGACTGGTTGTCGCCGGCTTCCTCGTCCTGCTCGGCGTTCTCGTCGGAATCGTCCTGCTGCGGCTCGTCGGGATCGTCGCCCAACTGGTCGCCATAGCCGAGGTCGGCGATGACCTTGCGCGACAGCCGCGCAAAGGCCGCCTGGTCCGCCAGCGCGGCGTTCACGTCGGCCAGCGCGCCGGCCGCCTGCTGTTCGACGAAGGGCCGCCACAGGTCGGCCACGTGCTGCGCCGACGCAGGCAGGGCGCGGCCCGTGGCCGCCTGCCGCACCAGATAGCCCGCCGCGACCGACAGAGGCGCATCGGCCGGGGCCTTGATCTGGCCGTATCCCTTGCGGTCGGCCTCGGCCCCCAGCCTGGCGTCGATGTTCGACAGCGCGCCCGGCATGTCGCGCGCGCCCAGGGCCTCGCAACGGGCGGTTTCCATCGCCTCGTAAAGCTCGCGCGCCATCGGGCCGGTCGGTGCATAGCGGGCGTGGGTCGCGTCGTCGTGGTGGCGCAGCTTCATCGCCAGCGCGTCGGCGGTGCCCCGCGCCTGCACGATCTCGTCCCGCGTCATTCGCCGGCTGACCTGCGGCAGGCGCATCGTGTCGCCCGCAATGCCCGAGGGATCGGCGCTGTAGGTGACGTTCAACTCGCGGTCGTCGGCCAGGGCGCGGGTCGCCTCGGCCAGCGCCTTCTTGAATGGGTCGGCGGGGTTGTCGGATCTCTTCATGGGCCTGTTTTCGGACAGGTTGCGCCCCGTGTCCATGAGTCGAATGCGCCCTTGCGCGAACCCTTTGCGGCGTCGGGGCGTTCGCCGGGCAGGTTTCCGCAAGACAAGGCTTCCCATGCGCCCGACCGTTTTGGCCCTGACCCTGATGCTGCCCGCCCTGCCCGCCTGGGCGCAGGACTGCACCGCCGCCGCGAACGAGGCCTATCGCAAGGGCTTTGCCGAAGGGGTCGAGGCCGTGAACGCCCAGCTTGGTGCGGTCACCGCGAAGATGCAGCAGGACGTGCAGGCGCAGGTGAACGCCCAGCTTGCCCAGATCGAAGCCCGCCGCACCCGCGAGCTGGAGGAGGCGCTGGCCTCCGCGCAGGCCCGTTCCCCGGCCGAACAGGGGCCGATCCGCGCCGAAGGCATGCCGCAGATGCCGCCCCTTGCCGCCGCGCCGGGCGGCGGCGTCGCGCCCGTGCTGCCGCGCGACATGGCGGCGGCCACGCCCATCACTCCGCGCCCCGGCAGCAGCCCCACGGACCCGGCCAGCCTGCCGCCCGGGACGACCATCACCATCACCGATCCGCAGAACCTGCCGCCCGAACTGTTCCGGGCGCTGATGGACTATGCGGCGCGCTGAATCGACGCCTCGCGCCCGTCGTAGGCGGCACGCGCCGCGTCGATGCAGTCGGCATGGGTGATCGTCCAGTCGGCCAGCGCCGCGATGGGGCCGAACAGGTCCTCGCCCATTGTGGTCAGCGCGTATTCCACCTGCGGCGGCGTGGTGGGCGTCACCGTGCGGATGACCAGCCCGTCGCGTTCCAGGTTCCGCAGGGTGCGAGTCAGCATCTTCTGCGAGATGCTGCCCAGTTCCCGCCGCAGGGCGGAAAACCGGCGCGGCCCGCGCCCGAGGGCGCGGACCACCAGCAGCGTCCACTTGTCGCCGATGCGCGACAGCATCTCGCTGATGCGCTGGCAGGTTCCGGTGTCATGGGTGTCGCATGGTTTCATGAAGGTGCCTTCTTGCGGGGCCTTTCCCCGCTCTCTAACTGATCCGAAGTATCTTTCGGAAACCTAGTTAATCATGGAGACCATAATGGCCAAGCCCCGCATCGCCGTCATCATCAGCTCGACACGTCAGGCACGCTTCGCCGACAAGCCCGCCGCCTGGCTGATGGACAAGGTCAAGGACCATCCCGAGCTGGACTTCGAGCTGGTGGACCTGCGCGACTATGACCTGCCCTTCTTCGACGAAGCCGCCTCGAACGCCTATGTGCCCTCGCAGGACCCCCGGGCCGTGCGCTGGCAGCAGAAAGTGGCCGAGTTCGACGGCTACCTGTTCGTTCTGGCGGAATATAACCACGGAATGCCGGCCTCGCTGAAGAACGCCTTTGACCAGGACTATGTGGGCTGGAACCGCAAGCCGGCCGGGGCGCTGGCTTATGGCTCGATGGGCGGTGCCCGCTCGCTCGAACATCTGCGGCAGGTCGCGGTCGAGCTGCAGATGGTGCCCCTGCGCAACGCCGTCCACATCGGCGGCTCCGAGTTCTTCAAGGTCTGGAGCGGTGGCCAGAACGCCCCCATGAGCGAGATCGAGGGCGTGCTGCAAGGTTCGCTGAAATCGATGCTGGAGGAACTGGTCTGGTGGACCAGGGCGACCAAGGCGGCGCGCGAGGCCTGAGCCGCGCGCCGTACGGGGCGCGCTGACGGCGCGTCCCCTTACCCGGCCTTCGCCACGGCGCTTTCCGGCAGTTCCTCGTCGAACAGGCGCTGGTAGAACTCGGCAACCGTCTGGCGTTCCAGCTCGTCGCACTTGTTCAGGAAGGTCAGGCGGAAGGCATAGCCCACGTTATCGAAGATGCGGCTGTTCTGCGCCCAGGAGATCACCGTGCGCGGCGACATGACCGTGGACAGGTCGCCCTGCATGAAGGCTGTCCGCGTCAGGTCCGCCAGCGTTACCATCTGCGCCACGCATCTGCGGCCCTTTTCGGTGTTCATCTGCGGCACCTTGGCCAGCACGATGGCAACCTCGGCGTCATGCGACAGGTAGTTCAGCGTCGCCACCAGGTTCCAGCGGTCCATCTGGCCCTGGTTGATCTGCTGGGTGCCATGGTAGAGGCCCGTCGTGTCGCCCAGCCCCACGGTATTCGCGGTGGCGAACAGACGGAAATAGGGGTTCGGGGTGATGACCTCGTTCTGGTCCAGAAGGGTCAGCTTGCCCTCAGCCTCCAGCACGCGCTGGATCACGAACATGACATCCGCGCGGCCCGCGTCATACTCGTCGAAGACGATGGCGGTCGGGTTGCGCAGCGCCCAGGGCAGGATGCCTTCGTGGAAGACGGTGACCTGCTTGCCGTCCACCAGCTTGATCGCGTCCTTGCCGATCAGGTCGATGCGGGAAACGTGGCTGTCGAGGTTCACGCGCACGGTCGGCCAGTTCAGGCGAGCGGCCACCTGCTCGATATGGGTGGATTTCCCGGTGCCGTGATAGCCCTGGATCATCACCCTGCGGTTATAGGCAAAGCCCGCGAGAATCGCCAAGGTGGTGTCGGGGTCGAACTTGTAGGTGGGGTCCAGTTCCGGCACGCGCTCGGTACGCTCGGCGAAGCCCTTGACCTTCATGTCGCTGTCCACGCCGAAGACGTCGCGGACGTCGATTTCCTCGGTCGGTTTCGCGTTCTGATCCAGAGTAGCCATCGCCGCAGTCCCCCATCGGTCCATCCGGCCGGTGATGGAACATCCTTGGGCCGCGTGCAAGGCGTGTCACCTCATGAAAGGAGGGCCAGGTCCCGCTGTTCCAGGTTGATCGAACCGAAACCCCGCCGCTGGCGTTCGCCACCAAGCGGACTGGCAAGGGAACGGCAATGAGCGGGCTGATCGCACTACTGGACGACGTGGCGGGGATCGCCAAGGTCGCGGCGGCATCGGTGGACGACGTGGCGGGGATGTCCGCCAAGGCCGGAATGAAGGCCGCGGGCGCCGTGATCGACGACGCCGCGGTGACGCCAAAATACGTCCACGGCTTCGACGCCAAGCGCGAGATCCCGATCGTGTGGCGCATCGCCAAGGGCTCGATCTTCAACAAGGTCGTGATCCTGCTGCCGATCGCGCTGCTCCTCTCGCAGTTCGCGCCTTGGGCGATCACGCCCTTGCTGATGATCGGTGGCGCCTACCTGTGCTTCGAGGGCGCCGAGAAGGTGTGGCACGCGCTTCGCCCGCATGACGCGCATGACAGCTACGAGGGCGAGGAGGTCGGCGACCCCTGCCAGCTCGAGGAATCCAAGGTGAAGGGTGCGATCAAGACCGACTTCATCCTGTCGGCCGAGATCATGACCATCGCGCTTTCCACCATTCCCCCGGACCAGGGCATCGTCATGCGCGCCATCGTGCTGTTCGCCGTGGCCGTGGCGATCACCGTTGCCGTCTATGGCGCGGTGGGGCTGATCGTGAAGGCGGACGATTACGGCGTCGCGCTGGCTCGCACGCGCGAGGGATTTCTCGAATCCGCCGGTCGCGCCATCGTCAAGGCGATGCCCGGCTTCATGAAGACGCTGACCATCGTCGGGACCGCCGCGATGTTGTGGGTGGGCGGCAACATCGTGCTGCATGGCCTTGATGAGCTTGGCTTCGGCCTGATGTACGACACGATCCACCACTGGTCCGAGTTCGCCGCGCACGCCGTCCCGGCGGCGCAGGGCTTCGTCGGCTGGGCAGTGACGGCCTTCTTCGACGGACTGTTCGGTCTGGCGCTGGGGCTGCTGCTGATTCCGCTCTCCACGACTGTCCTGGCGCCCTTGTGGCGCGGCGGTCAGCGGCTGCTGGGCCGCACGGCCTGAGCCTCTGCCACGCAAAAGGGGCGCCTCGCGGCGCCCCTTCTTGGTTCCCGGCAGATATCGTCAGCCGTGGCGGCGCATGAAGTCGTTCATCTTCTCGTCCGCATCCGCCTTGGCCCAGCCATAGCGTTCCTGCAGCTTGCCCGACAGCTTGTCGCGGTCGCCGTTGATCTGGGTGACTTCGTCGTCGGTCAGGTCACCCCATTCCTGCTTCACCGAACCCTTCAGCTGGTCCCACTTGCCCTGGATGATGTCCCAGTTCATTGCTGGCCTCCGTTGTTTCAACCTGCAAGAACAACGCGGTGCCAAGTCCAGCGTTCCACTGGGTTTCCCTTTTGGGGTCAGGCCACACGATCAGGGGGCGCATCGCCCCGGAAGAAGGCCGTCAGGTTCGCCAGCGCGCGCAGGGCCATGTCGGTGCGCACCTCCTCGATCGCCGTGCCGAGATGCGGCAGCAGGACCACGTCCTCGCGCATGCGCAGCGCCTCGGGCACCTCGGGCTCACGCTCATAGACGTCGAGGCCCGCACCGGCGAGCTGTCCCGCCTCCAATGCTGCGATCAGGGCGGCCTCGTCCACCACGTCGCCGCGGGCGATGTTGACCAGGATCGCGCCCGGCTTCATCGCAGCCAGTTCGGCCGTGCCGATCAGGTGGCGGGTCGCGCCGCCGCCAGGCACCGCAGTCACCACGATGTCGGCCTGCGCCAGCAAGTCCGCCAGAGGCACCTGCCGCGCCGGCAGGTCGAGGCCCGTGACGGCCGAGCGGTTGTGGAAGATCACAGGCATCCCGAAGCCATGGTGGCAGCGGCGCGCGATGGCCTGCCCGATCCGGCCCATGCCGATGATGCCGACGGTGCGGCCCGTGACGTGCATCCCCAGCATCTGCGTCGGGTGCCAGCCGGTCCAGCGGCCCGCGCGCACCAGCCGCTCACCCTCGCCCGCCCGGCGCGCCGTCATCAGGATCAGCGTCAGCGCGATGTCGGCGGTGGCGTCGGTCACGACATCGGGCGTGTTCGTCACGACGATCCCCGCCGCACGGGCGGCCTGCAGGTCGATGTGGTTGAAGCCCGCACCGAAGTTCGCGAGCACCCGCGCGCGGCGCCGGGCCGTGCCGAGCACACCCGCGTTGAAGGGATCGCCGAGCGTCGGGAGGACCGCATCATTCTCGCGCAGGGCCGCGATCGCCTCGGGCTCGGTCAGGGGCGCGGTCGAGTCGCGGAAGGTTGCATCAAAGACCTCCGAGATCGCCTTTTCGGCGGCGGCGGTCATGCGGCGGGTGACAAGCAGGCGCATCAATACATTCGTCCTCCGTTCGGGACCGGGCTGTCGGGGCCGATCAGGACCACCTGGCCGTCAGCGTCGGGCAGGCCCAGGACCAGCACCTCGGACATGACCTTGCCGATCTGACGCGGCGGGAAGTTCACCACAGCCAGCACCTGCCGGCCTACCAGTTGGGCCGGGTCGTAGTGGCGGGTGATCTGGGCCGAGCTGCGCTTTTCCCCGATGGCGGGACCGAAGTCGATCCACAGCTTGATCGCGGGCACGCGCGCTTCCGGGAAGGGCTCGGCGCGGATGATGGTACCAGCGCGGATGTCCACGCGGGCAAAGTCGTCATAGGTGATCTGCGTGGCAGGCCCGGTCATTTGCCAAGCTTCCGCCCGCGCGCCGCAGCTGCCGCCACGGTGCGGCGCATCAGGGGTCCAAGGCCCGTTTCGGGGTCCATCAGTTGCGCCAGCCCGGCCGCGGTCGTGCCGGCAGGCGAGGTCACGGCCTCGCGCAGCTTCGCGGGGTCTTCGTCCTCGTGCATTGCCAGCGCCCCCGCCCCTGCAACCGTCGCGCGGGCAAGGTCCAGCGCGAGATCGGCAGGCAGCCCCTCGGCCTCGCCTGCCGCCGCGAGCGTCTCGATCAGGTGGAAGACATAGGCGGGGCCCGAGCCAGAGACGGCTGTCACGGCGTCCATCTGCGATTCGTCCGCCAGCCGGACGACCCGGCCCACGGCAGCCATCAGCGATTCGGCCATGTCGAGTGCCGCGGGGCCTGCCTGATCGTTGCCGACGATCGCGGTGATCCCCTGCCCGATGGCGGCGGGGGTGTTCGGCATCGCGCGCACCACCGGGGCGCCGGGGAAGGCGCGGCCATAGGCGGCCAGCGTCACGCCCGCAGCCACCGACAGCACCAGCCGGTCGGCGCCGCCTGAATGGGAAAGGCTCGGCAGCACGTCCGCCATCATCTGCGGCTTGACTGCCAGCACGATCACGGCCGGATCGGCGGGGCCCGGCCCTTCGACCGAAACACCGCGCTCGGCCACCCAGCCGGGCACCTTGGGATCGATGACATGGACCGCCTTGGGCGCAAGACCGCGCGCAAGCCAACCCTGCAGCAGCGCGCCGCCCATGCGCCCGCATCCCACCAGCACGAGTCCCCTGTCATTCAGATGCGCCAGATCCATGTGCCCCCTCGCCTGCCATTGTCGGCAGCAAGGGGTAACCATCGGCGCGGCACTGTCCAGAGGCGGCGCTCAGGCCGCACGGGCCAGCGCAACAGGAAGGGCCAGGGCCAGCGCGGCCTCGGGCTCTCCGCCCCGGCAGGCCGACTGGAAGGAGGGATGGAACCGCTCGCAGTTTTCGACGGCGCTGCGGATCATGCAGTCGATCTGCCCCTCTTCGGCCAGCGCCTGTCCGGACAGCACCAGCCCATAGCGCCAGACCATCACGCGCTGCTGCGGCCAGAAGGCGAAGCTGCCGTCCCAGACCTCGTCATTGACAAAGTTCAGAAGTTGGTAAAGCGCCGGCATCCGCGCCTCGGGCGGATCGAGGTCGAAGCAGCAGATCAGCCGCAGCATCTCGTCGCGTCCGGACCAGGCAAGCGTCAGCGCATGGTCGCGCCACTGTCTGCGGACCGTCACTGCGATCTGGTCGTCCGCCATCCGCTGGAACTCCCAGCCGCGGCACAGGGCCACGGTTTCGGCGATGTCGATGGGATGAGTCTCGTCGGTTTGGATTCGATGATCCAACTGCGCCATGTGTCCTGCCCCTGCCCTTGACGGCCGGGTTGATCCCGGCCTGTCGGACCTGTCCCCGGCTCATTCGGCGGCAGGCCTTCTGCGGATCAAGGTGTCGGGCTAAAACGCGTTTCTGTAAACAGTTTTTTAACGACAGCCGTTTCGGCCCGCCCGCGACTCATCCCCACGGACGGAACCGTGTCAGCCTGCCGGACGGGGGTCATCCCGGAACTCGGTCGCCTGCACCGAGGGACGGGCACGGAAGCTGGCGTGCCAGGCCGCCAGCGTGGGGCGTCCCTCGGGCCAGCTCTCGGCGCCGAAACGGAAATCGAGGTAGCTGAGCGCAACCCCGATGGCGACATGGCCGATGTCGAAGTCGCGGGCGGCAATGGCACCGATGTTCGCTTCCAGCCAGTCGAGCGTGCTGGCCGCCTTGCGCCGCCAGGCGTCGATCTGCTGCGGGCTGCGCTGCTCCTCGGGCCGCATCCGCGTCTCGACCAGCCACGGCAGGGCGATGTCCATCAGCCCCGACCCGGTCGCCTCGTCCCGCAGCGCGATAAGCCGCGCCTCGGGGTCCGCCGGAAACAGGCACGGCCCTTCGGTGCCTTGCTGGTCGGCCCATTCGCAGATCACGCGGCTGTCCCAGATCGGCGGCAGCCCCTCGCGTTCCAGCGTGGGGATCTTGCTTAGAGGGTTCACCTGCATCAGCCCGTCATGCGGGATCAGGGGATCGGCATGGGTCCGCACAACCGTCACCTGCGAGGCCAGCCCCTTTTCATGCAGCGCGACCATCACCTTGCGGACATAGGGCGAGCGCGGGGACCAGTGAAGCGTGGGCATCTTGTCTCTCCTGTAGGTGCAGACGCGACATCGGCTGTCGGCCCTTCGGGGCGAAAGGAAAATGCCGCGCAGGGTATCAGGCAAGACCGGGCGCGTTATCGACAGGACCGGTCCCGGACGTGACTGTGGCAGCACATGCCACGAGGTGCCGACATGCCCAGGATCGACCTGATCGAAACCACGCTGCTGGATATCCCCACGATCCGGGGCCACGTCCTGTCGATGACCACCATGACCGCGCAGTCGGTCGTCCTTGTCCGCGTCCGCTTCGACGACGGCTCGGAAGGGATCGGAGAGGGCACCTCGATCGGCGGCCTCAGCTATGGCGGCGAAAGCGCCGAAAGCATCAAGCTGGCGATCGACCATTACATCGCCCCCGCCCTGATGGGCCATGACGGCAACGACATCAACGGCGCCATCGGCATCATCGAGCGCACCGTGCGCGGCAACCCCATCGCCCGCTGCGCCATCGAGATCGCGCTGTGGGACGGCCTCGGCCGCCGCCTGGGCGTGCCGGTGGCGCAGCTGTTCGGCGGTGCGGTGCGCCCGGCCATGCCGGTCGCCTGGACACTGGCCAGCGGCAATTCGGCCACCGACATCGCCGAAGCGGAAGCCATGATCGAGGCGCGGCGCCACAACATCTTCAAGCTCAAGATCGGCAAGCGCGACCTCAAGTCCGACATCGCCCATGTTGGCGCGATCTGCGCGGCCGTGGGCGACCGGGCCAGCATCCGCGTGGACGTGAACCAGGCCTGGGACCTGGCCACCGCCAGGCGCGGCGTCGCCATGCTGGAGGAGATCGGCGTCGAGCTGGCCGAGCAGCCGGTCCGGGCCGAGTTCCTGCGCGACCTCAAGGCGCTGACCGACACCTCGCGCCTTTCGATCATGGCCGACGAGGTGCTGCAGGGTCCCATCGACGCGATGCGGGTCGCGGCCAACCGCTCGGCCGATGTCTTCGCCGTCAAGATCGGCCAGTCGGGCGGCCTTCGCCGCGGCTCCGAGGTGATCGCCATCGGGCAGGCCGCGGGCCTGGGCCTTTACGGCGGGACCATGCTGGAGGCCGGGGTGTCCACCGCCGCCGCGCTGCAGCTGTTCTCGACCGTCGAGACGCTGCAGTGGGGAACCGAGCTTTTCGGGCCCCTGCTGCTCAAGGACGAGATCCTGGCCGAACCGATCCGCTACGCCGATTTCTGCGTGCACCTGCCCCAAGGGCCGGGCATCGGCGTGGCCCTGGACCCCGACAAGGTCCGTTTCTACCGCCGCGACCGCGGCGCCACCCTGGCCCCCACGGGAAGCTGACCAGCGCCACAGGCAGCCTCACGCGACCCACGGCCATCATCGATCTGGGAGGAGAGAAAGATGTTCACCAGCACCGACCTGAACGAGTTGCAGGCCCGCCTGCAGAACGTGGTGGAGGACGATCCCGAGCGCGGCGTCTTCCGCGCCCGTCGGGACATGTTCACCGACGAGGACCTGTTCGAGCTCGAGATGAAGCATATCTTCGAGGGCAACTGGATCTACATGGCCCATGAAAGCCAGATCCCGAACCCCGGCGATTACTTTACCCTGTTCATGGGCCGCACGCCCGTGGTCATCACCCGCGACAAGCAGGGCCAGCTGCACGCGCTGGTCAACGCCTGTTCGCACCGGGGCGCGATGCTGTGCCGCTTCAAGCGACGCAACCAGATGACCTTCACCTGCCCCTTCCACGGCTGGACCTTCTCGAATACGGGCAAGCTGCTGAAGGTCAAGGACCCGAACGGCGCGGGCTACCCCGACCAGTTCAACTGCGACGGCAGCCACGACCTGACCCGCGTGGCGCGGTTCGAGAACTATCGCGGCTTCCTGTTCGGCAGCCTGAACCCGGATGTGTCCTCGCTCGAGGAATACCTGGGCGAGGCCCGGCACATGATCGACATGGTCGTCGACCAGTCCGAACAGGGGCTCGAGGTGCTGCGCGGCTCGTCCACCTACACCTATGACGGCAACTGGAAGCTGCAGGCCGAGAACGGCGCCGACGGCTATCACGTTTCGGCCGTCCACTGGAACTATGTCGCCACCACCGGCCACCGCCAGGCGGACGGCAAGGAAGACAAGATCAAGGCCAACGACGCCTCGAAATGGGCCAAGCAGAAGGGCGGCTTCTACAGCTTCGACAACGGCCACCTGCTGCTGTGGACGACCTGGGCCGATCCGACCAACCGCCCGGTCTATGCCCGCCATGCCGAGTTCGAGGCGAAATACGGCAAGGCCAAGGCCGACTGGATGGTCGGCTATCTGCGCAACCTGTGCCTTTATCCCAACCTGTTCCTGATGGACCAGTTCTCCAGCCAGTTGCGGGTCTTCCGGCCCATCAGCGTGGACAAGACCGAGGTCACGATCTACTGCATCGCCCCCAAGGGCGAGCCGCAGGAGGCCCGCACCCGCCGCATCCGCCAGTACGAGGACTTCTTCAACGCCTCGGGCATGGCGACCCCCGACGACACCGAGGAGTTCCGCGCGACCCAGCGCGGCTATGCCGGCGCGGCGCACGCCCAGTGGAACGACCTGTCGCGCGGCGCCAAGCAGTGGATCACCGGTCCCGACGACGAAGCCAAGGCCCTCGGCATGAACCCGATCCTCTCGGGCGCCCGCACCGAGGACGAGGGCCTGTTCGTCATCCAGCACAGCCAGTGGGCGGAACGGATGGCGCGCGCCATCCAGGATGAGCGCGCCGCGCTGGCCTCGCAACAGCCCCTCGCCGCGGAGTGACGCCGATGAACGAGATGACCCCCACCACCGCCGGTGCGATCACCTTCGACCAGGTGCAGGCGTTCCTGCACGCCGAGGCCCGCGCCCTGGATGACCGCCAGTGGGACGACTGGCTGACCTTCTACCACCCGGACTGCCAGTTCTGGATGCCGGCCTGGGATGACTTCGACACCCTGACCGAAGACCCCCGGAACGAGATGTCGCTGATCTACTATCCCGACCGCTCCGGGATCGAGGACCGCGTTTTCCGCATCAAGACCGACCGCAGTTCGGCCACCTCGCTTCCCGAGCCGCGCACCAACCACAACCTCAGCAACATCGAGATCATCGAGCGCACCTCGGACTCGCTGAAGCTGCGGTTCAACTGGCTGACGCTCTCGTTCCGCTATGGCGAAACGGACCAGCACTGGGGCACGTCCTATTACACCCTGGACCTGTCCGGACCGCGGCCGCTGATCCGCGACAAGAAGGTCGTGCTGAAGAACGACCGCATCCATCACGTGATCGACGTCTACCACATCTGACCGCCGCAGCCGGCCGCCCCTGAGCGGCGGCCGGAGCTGACCGCACAGGACGCGAACGGCCAGCCCGTCCGCGAACGGAGGAGGCTTGACCCATGACGACCTACCGCATCGCGCTGAACTTCGAGGACGGCGTCACCCGCATCATCGACTGCGACGAGGATGAGAAGGTGACCGAGGCCGCCTTCCGCCAGCGCATCAACATTCCCATGGACTGCCGCGACGGCGTCTGCGGCACCTGCAAGTGCCACGCCGAGAAGGGCGAGTACGAGCTGGAATTCTACCTCGACGAGGCCATGACCGAGGACGAGGCGGCAGAAGGCTATGTCCTGACCTGCCAGATGATGCCCCGCAGCGACTGCGTGGTGTCGGTCCCGGCCTCCTCCGCCGTCTGCAAGACGGGGGCCGAGAAGGTCGGCGCCGAGGTGATCGCGGTCGAGCGGCTGTCGGAAACCTCGTTCGGGCTGCAACTGAAGCTCGACAAGCCGATCCCCTTCCTGGCCGGCCAGTATGTCAACATCGACGTGCCCGGTTCGGGGCGCCACCGCAGTTATTCCTTCAGCTCGGCCCCCGGCGCGACCGAGGCGAGCTTTCTCATCCGCAACCTGCCCGGCGGGCTGATGAGCGGCTGGCTGTCCAACACCGCCCAGCCCGGCGCGCGGGTCGAGGTCACGGGGCCGATGGGCGCCTTCTACCTGCGCCCCGTGACGCGGCCGCAGTTGTGGCTGGCGGGCGGCACAGGCATGGCGCCCTTCCTGTCCATGCTGGAACAGGTGGCCGCCGAGGGCACCGACCAGCCGATCACGCTGTATTACGCCGTCACCCGCGCCGCCGACCTGGTCGAGATGGACCGGGTCATGGCACTGGCCGATCGCATCGGCACAGTGAACGTCATTACCATCCTCGCCGCCGAGGAGGACGCCCATGATCGCAAGGGCTTCGTCACCGACCACCTGTCGGACAGCGACCTGAATGGCGGCGACGTGGACGTCTATCTCTGTGGCCCGCCGCCGATGGTCGAGGCCGTGCGCCAGCACCTCAGCCACGCGGGCGTGACCCCCGCCAGCTTCCATTACGAGAAGTTCAACCCGACCGAGGCCCCGGCCGAGGCCGCCGCATGAGCGCCACCCATTTCCCGGGCCGCTTTGCCGGCAAGGTGATGGTGGTCACCGGCGCCGCGCAGGGCATCGGCGCGCGGGTGGCCGAACGCGCCGCGGCCGAGGGCGCCGAGGTGCTGATCGTGGACCGCTCGCCCCACCGCGACGAGGTGGTCGAGCGCATCCGCGCGGCGGGCGGGGTGGCGGAAGCCGTCTCGGTGGACCTTGAAACCTGGGAGGGCTGCCGCGAGGCCATCGCCCATGCCGTCGCCCGCTGGGGCCGCATCGACATCCTGGTCAACAATGTCGGCGGCACGATCTGGGCCAAGCCCTACGAGTTCTACGAGCCGCAGCAGATCGACGCCGAGGTGCGCCGGTCGCTGTTCCCGACGCTCTACTGCTGCCGGGCTGCGATCGAGCCGATGCTGGAGGCGGGCCGGGGCGTGATCGTCAACGTCTCGTCCATCGCCACGCGCGGGCTGAACCGCGTGCCCTATGCCGCGGCCAAGGGCGGCGTGAACGCGATCACGGCGAGCCTCGCCTGGGAAGTGGCCGAACGCGGCATCCGCGTGGTCGCCACCGCTCCCGGCGGGACCGAGGCGCCGCCGCGCCCCGTGCCGCGCAACCCCAATGCCGAAACCGAGCAGCGCGAGGACTGGTACCGGACCATCGTCGACCAGACGGTCCAGTCCAGCCTGATGAAGCGCTACGGCACGCTGGATGAACAGGCGGGAGCGATCCTGTTCCTGGCCTCGGACGACGCCAGCTACATCACCGGCGTCACCCTGCCCGTGGGGGGCGGCGACCTGGGCTGATCCGCAGGAAACCTGAAGAATATCGACATACTGGGAGGATAACATGTCGAACTTCGTCAAGGCCGCCGTGGCGGCCATCATCGCAAGCAGCGCCGTTGCCCAAGCCCAAGCCGAGGACATCAAGGTCGGCCTGCTGCTGCCCTTCTCGGGCGTCTATGCCGCGCTGGGCGAGGAAATCGAGACGGGCTTCCGCCTGGGCCTCGACACCTTCGGCGAAGGCAGCGGCGCCAGCTTCGAGATCGTCCGCGAGGACAGCGAGGCGAGCCCGCCGGTGGGCCTGGCCAAGACCCGCAAGCTGGTCATGCAGGACAAGGTGGACGTGATGGCCGGCGTCGTCAGCTCGGGCGTGCTCGGCGCGATCCGCGACGTGGTGGACGGCGCCAAGGTGCCGCTGATCGTCGCCAACGCCGGCAACGACGAGGCCACGGGCGAGGCCTGCAGCCCGTGGATCACGCGCATGTCCTTCTCGAACCAGCAGGTGAACCGGCCGATGGGCAAGTACCTGGTGGACCAGGGTATCACCAAGGTGTTCACCATCGGTGCCGACTATGCCGCGGGCCAGCAGATGATCGGCGCCTTCGCCGAGGCCTTCAAGGCCGCAGGCGGCGAGATCGTGGGGCAGGAATTCACGCCCTTCCAGAAGACGCAGGACTTCGGACCCTTCCTGGCCAAGGCGAAATCCAGCGGCGCGCAGGCGGTCTATGCCTTCTATGCGGGCGGCGAGGCGATTTCCTTCGTCAAGCAGTATGACAGCTTCGGGATGAAGGACGCTCTACCGCTGTATGGCGCTGGCTTCCTGACCTCGCAGCTTTACGTGGACGCGCAGGGGCCGGCGGCCCAGGGCGTGATCACGGCGCTGCATTACGTGCCCACCATCGACAACGAAGCCAACAAGCAGTTCGTCGAGGCCTTCAAGGCCAAGGCGGGCCACCTGCCGTCGGAATACGCGGTCCACGGCTATGACGCCGCCCGCGCGCTGGTCGAGGCCGTCAAGTCCGGCGCGACCGACGGCGAAACCCTTGGCGCGGCGCTGCAGAAGACCAGCTTCGACGGGCCGCGCGGCGCCACCGCCATCGACCCGGCCACCAACAACATCGTCCAGCCGATCTATGTCTATCAGATCGTCGCGGGCGAAGGCGGCGCGCAGACCCAGAAGGTCCTGGCGCAGCTTCCGGCCGAGGCCGACCCGGTCAACGGCTGCGAGATGGCTCTGATCAACTGATCCCGTGCCCCGCCCGAGCAAAGGCTTCGGCGGGGCCTTGTCACCTTAGGGGAGGAAAGCGCCATGCAGGCCGATCTCGGCTTCTGGGTGCTGCAGGGGCTGAACGCGCTTCAGCTGTCCATGCTGCTGTTTCTGCTGTCGGTCGGCCTGACGGTGATCTTCGGGCTGATGCATTTCGTGAACCTGGCGCATGGCTCGCTTTACGCGTTGGGCGCCTATGCGGCGGCCACCGCGGGCGCGGCCATTGGCTTCTGGGGCGGGCTTCTGGTCGCGCCCCTGGCCGTCGCCGCGTTGGGGGTGGTGCTGTATCTGGTCTTCATCCGCCGGATGCGGCGGGCCGGGCCCATGGCGCAGGTGCTGGTCACCTTCGGCCTGATCTTCGTCATGCTGGACCTGACCCGCATCATCTGGGGCGCGCAGGCGCTGTCCGCCCCCGTTCCGGCGCTGCTGGACGGGCGGCTGACGATCCTTGGCGTCGAATATCCGGCCTATCGGCTGTTCGTGATCGCCCTGGGCCTCGCGATCTGGGGCGTGCTGGCGCTGGTCCTGAGCCGTACCCAGATCGGCGCGATGATCCGTGCGGGCGTGGACAACGACTCGATGGCCGCCTGCATGGGCATCGACGTGGAAAGGATGTTCTTCCTCGTCTTCTGCGTGGGCTGCGCGCTGGCGGGGCTGGCGGGCGCTGTCGCCGCACCCCTGCTGTCGGTCACGCCCGACATGGGGCTGCAGATCCTGATCCCGACGCTGATCGTGATCGTGATCGGTGGCCTGGGCTCTCTGAAAGGCGCGATCGCGGGGTCGCTGATCTACGGCGTCGTGCAGACCTTCGGCGCGGTGCTGTTCCCGCAACTCGCGTCGATCCTCATCTACGGGCTTCTGGCCGCGGTGCTGATCCTGCGCCCGGCGGGCCTGTTCCCGGCAAAGGGCTGAACCGATGTTCCGACACACGAGCCTGCGCTTCTGGGCGCTGGGCCTGATCGCCGCCGCCGCCGTGCTGCGGGCGTTGACGGCTGAATATTTCGGGGTCGAGATGGTGGCCGAGATCGCCATCCTGGCCATCTTGGTGATCGCGCTGGACATGGTCGCGGGTTTCGGCGGCATGGTGTCGCTGTGCCACGGCGCGCTGATGGGCGCGGGCGCCTATGCCTATGCCATGCTGACGGTCAAGGTCGGGCTGGCGCCGTCCGCGGCCTTCGCGGGGGCCATCGCCATCACGGGCGCGGCCTCATGGCTGATCGGGGCGGTCTGCGGCCGCAGCCACGGCATCTACTTCATCATGGCGACGCTGGCCTTCGGGCAGATGGCCTATTCGCTGGTCTTCGAGCAGCCGGTCTTCGGCGGCGACGACGGCGTCTCGGGCGTGCCGCGGATCGACCTGTCCCTGATCGGGCTGGACCTGAACGATCCCCGCACCTTCGCCTTCGCCTGCCTGTTCGTGCTGGGCTTCGTCTACTGGTTCGCCACCCATGTCCTGCAGGCGGGACTGGGGCGCACGCTGACGGGCATCATGCACAACGAGCAGCGGATGCGGGCGCTGGGCGTCAACGTCTGGCGCATCAAGGCGGACATGTTCGGCCTGGCGGGCATGATCGCCGCCGCCGCGGGCGCGCTGGCCGCGCAGCACGTCATGTTCGTCTCGCCCGGGCTTCTGAACTGGACCGTTTCGGGCGAGGCGCTGGTGGTCGTGATCCTGGGCGGCCTCGGCACCATCATCGGCCCGGTGATCGGCGCCATCGCCTTTGTCGCGCTCAAGCACGAGGTCAGCGCCCATACCGATTACTGGCACCTTGTCGTCGGCCTGATCCTGATCGCCGTCGTCATGAGCCGCGCCAACGGGATCTTCGGCTGGCTGGAACAGCGCCTCTCGCGCGCCCGTCCTGTCCCTGCCCGCGACGTCATCGCCCATCAGGTCCGCAAGGACCTCGCCGCTCAGGGAGCGCTGGAAGATGCTTGAAACCCGCAACCTTTCGAAAAGCTTCGGGGCCATCCACGTCACCCGGAACGTCTCGCTGAAACTGGAACGCGGCGAGCGGCGGGTGATCCTGGGGCCGAACGGCGCTGGCAAGACCACGCTGTTCAACCAGCTGGTGGGCGAGATCACCCCCGACAAGGGCCAGGTCTTCCTGGCGGGCGAGGACGTGACCGCGCTGTCCGTCCAGGCCCGCGCCCGCCGGGGGCTGTCGCGCAGCTACCAGAAGAACACGCTGTTCGACGGCCTGACGGTCGAGGAGAACCTCGGGCTGGCCGCCTCGGTCACGCATGGGCACTGGCACAACATCCGCTACGACAGCCTGACGCGGCGCGACGTGCAGGACACGGTGCGCGAGGTGGCGGAACAGGTAAGGCTGATGCCCTATCTGCACGCCCGCGTCAGCGACGTGTCCTACGGGGTGCGCCGGCAGCTGGAAGTCGGGGTGGCGCTGGCGACGCGCCCGCTGGTCCTGCTGATGGACGAGCCGACCTCGGGCGTCGGCCCCGAGATGGCCAAGGGGTTCCACGAGTTGCTCAGCGACCTGCCGCGCGACCTGACGCTGCTGATCATCGAGCATGACATGGACCTGGCCTTCGCCGTCGCCGACAGCATCACCGTGCTGAACTATGGCGAGGTCGTCTTCGACGGCTCGCCCGAAGAGGCGCGCGGTAGCAGCCTGCTGAAGGACATCTATCTGGGAGCCTGGGAAGATGCTTGAACTGAACGCAGTCGACTCGGGCTATGGCGAGACCCAGGTCCTGCACGGCATGACCGTGACCGCGCAGGCGGGCCGGGTGCTGGCGATCCTGGGCCGCAACGGCGCGGGCAAGTCCACCACGCTGAAGACGGTGATGGGCCTGCTGCCCGCCAAGACCGGGCAGATCACCTTCGAGGGCCGCGCGATCAGAAGCGGCCGCCCCTATGACATCGCCCGGATGGGGCTGGGTTATGTGCCCGAGACCCGCGACATCTTCCGCTCGCTGACCGTGCGTGAGAACCTGGAGCTTGCCGCCAAGCGCTTCCCCGCACCGCCCGGCGGCTGGACGATGGCGCGGGTGCTGGAGCTGTTCCCGCGCCTGGGCGAGCGGATGGCCAACGGGGGGATGCAGCTGTCGGGGGGCGAGCAGCAGATGCTCGCCATCGCGCGGGCGCTGCTGATGAACCCCCGCCTCCTGATCCTCGACGAGCCGACCGAGGGTCTGGCGCCGATCATCGTCAAGCTGATCCACGACCGGCTGATGGACCTCAAGCAGACCGGCCTGTCGATGATCCTGGTGGAACAGAACTTCGGCTTCGCCACCAGCCTGGCCGACGACGTGGTGATCGTCAGCAAGGGGCAGATCGTCTGGACCGGCACCCCGGACGAGATCCGCGCCGATGCCGAGGCGCAGCACCGCTGGTTGGGGGTCTGAGCACCACATTGCGGCCCTTGAGCCGGGATCGCGGGGCGGGTTTCCGCCCCGCTTTCATTTGCGTCCCGCCTGCCTGCCTTATCCCAGCGTCCGCCGGGCCACGGACTGGGCAATGCGGACAAAGTTCTTCAGATGCACGCCCTGTTCGTCGATCCTGTGGTTCAGCGCCAGTTCGGTATTTGCCAGATGCGGTGAGAAGCGCAGAAAGCGGATGCCGTTGCGCGGGGCCGAGCCGACCGAGGCGGGAACGATGCACGCGCCCTCGCCGATCGCCACAAGGCTCAGTGCCGTCTGCAGGTCCATGGTGAAGCTGCGGCGGCGGATATCCACCCCCTGCGCAAGGCAAGCGTCGATCACCGAGTCGGCAAAGCTGGGGCGCGGGAACTCGGGGTAAAGGATCATCTCCAGCTCGATCTTGCGCAGTTCTTCCAGCGTGACCTGGCCGCGCATCGCCGTCTCGAAGGTGTCGGGCGCGGCCAGGACCAGCGGCTCCTCCAGCAGCTTGCGCGTGACGAAGTCGCTGTCCTTCAGCGCAGGCCGGGTGAAGGCCACGTCGATCTCGCGCGAGATCAGGGCGCGGTGCAGGCGCGCGTTGTTCATGGGCAGCAGCGTCAGGTTCACCACCGGATAGTTCGCGCGGAAGGACTTGATGATGTTGGGCATGATCCCGAAGGTCGATGAGCCGACAAAGCCGATCCGCAGCCGCCCTTCGGCCCCCTGCCCGATCCGGCGCAGTTCCAGCTTGATGTCCTCGATCTCGGACAGCACGGCGCGTCCGCGCTCCAGCAGCCGCGACCCCGCCTGGGTCAGCGTGATCGCGTTGCGGCCCCGGTTGAACAGGACTGCGCCAAGCTCGTCCTCAAGCTGCTTGATCTGGCGGCTCAGCGGTGGCTGGGCCATGTCCAGCCGCTCGGCCGCGCGGCCGAAATGCAGTTCCTCGGCCACGGCGATGAAATAGCTGAGCTGCCGCAGGTTCAATGCGTCCTCACTGTGATGCCAGATCGCGGCCCCAAACGCATAATGCCCCCGGTGCGGCCGGGGGCAAATCAATTTGGTTCTTTTGTCGCTTATTCGGCGGCCAGCTGGGCGGTGGCGGCCTGCGCCTTCATGACGAAGTCGAAGCGCACCTTCAGGTCAGCCTTGCCGTCGGTCGCAGGCTCGAACCTGGCGACCAGGCTGTCCTTGACGGCGAAGACGCTGTCGTCGTCCAGCCAGTCGCTGTCGGCATCGAACACCTGGCTGACCAGGGTGCGATAGCCGTCCTTGGCCAGGATGAAGTGGATGTGGCCGGGCCGGTAGGGATGGTGGCCCATGAAGCGCAGCAGCTCGCCCGCGGTCTCGTCATCGGGGATCGGATAGGGAACCGGGCGGACGGCGACAAAGGCAAAATGGCCGTCCGCGTCCGTGACCAGGCGCCCGCGCAGGTTGTAGTCGGGCTGGTCGGGGTCATGGTTTTCGTAAAGGCCGTTCGGCGCGTCTTCCCAGACGTCCAGCGTCACGCCCTCGATCCCCTTGCCCTGGGCGTCGCGCACGTAGCCCTCGAACCAGACGGTTTCCTCGTTGGGGAAGTGCTTCTGGATGATCGAGGCGCCCTTGGGCAGGACCGGCGGGTTTTCGCGGTAGAACGGGCCCAGCACCGTCGAGACGCTTTCGTTGCCCTCGACCGGATGGGTCAGCATGTCCACCAGCACCTCGACGCCCAGGATGTCGCCGAGCAGGATGAATTCCTGGCGCTTGTCGTCGCAGATCCGGCCCGCGCGGGCCAGGTAGTCGCAAGCGTACAGGAACTCGCCATGCGTCAGGTTCACGTCCTTGCAGAACCCGTGCAGGTGCTTGATCAGGCTGGTCATGATCTCGCGCTGGCGGTCGCCGATGGGCGCCTTGTCGCCCAGCGAGGCGATCACCACTTCGGTCACGTTGTCGATTGTCACGTCGCGCATAGCTGCGTTCTCCTCCTGTCCGGTTGGCCGGATTGAAACGGGTGGCACTCTCCCTCCCCCGCATGCCGCCATCTTCCCGATGAAGCCCGTCCGCACCAATGCCGCGCCGGGTATCGGGGGATACTTCCCGCGTCATTGCCGCGGCGGCGGGGTGCGGACCAGTCTTGGGCCCTGTTGCGCGCCTTGCGGGCAAGCGGGAGGAACGGGAATGCGGGCAGGATTGCAGGCACGGGCGCTTGTCGCCCCGGCGGGGCGCTGAGCCGATGGCCCTGACCGGCGAACGAACCGCCCTGCCCGTCTGGCGCGAGGCTGCGGCGGCCATGTCGGCCTCGACCGTCACGGCGGGGTTCCTGTCGGTGCTGGTCTCCTATGCCGGGCCGCTGCTGATCTATCTTCAGGCCGCCCGCGCGATGGGGGCAAGCGACGCCGAGTTCTCGTCCTGGGTCATGGCCATCTCGATTTCCGCCGGCGTCACCAGCATCGGGCTGAGCCTTCTGACCCGCGCGCCCATTGTCACCGCCTGGTCGGCGCCGGGCACGGTGCTGCTGATCTCGATCGGCTCGGACCTGCCCTTTTCCGACGTCGTGGGCGCCTTCCTTGTTTCGGCGCTGGTGATCCTTACGCTGGGGATCACGGGCCTGTTCGACCGGCTGGTCGCGGCAATCCCGAAGCCCGTAGCCAGCGGCATGATGGCGGGCATCCTGTTCGGCTTCGGGCTGACGGCCATGGGCGCCATCGGCACCGCGCCGGTGATCTTCGCGGTGCTGGTCACGGCGTACCTGGTCTTCACCGTGCTGCTGCCGCGCTATGCCGTGATCATCATGCTGGCCGTGGGCCTGCTGCTCGCCTGGCTGGTCGAGGGCGTGCCTTTGCGAGACATCCGCCTGACCCTCGCCCATCCCGTTCTGACCGGGCCCACCTTCTCGGTCCAGGCACTGGCGGGGCTGGCGCTGCCGCTGATCCTGACCACGCTGACGGGGCAGTTCCTGCCCGGCATGGCGATCCTGAGGGCCAACGGCTACCAGGTCGCGGCGCGGCCCATTGTGGCGATCTGCGCGCTGGCGTCCCTGCCCTCGGCGCTGTTCGGGGGGATCACGACGGCCTTGGCCTCGATCACGCTGGCGCTTTGCGCGGCGCCCGATGCCCATCCCCACGCCTCGCGGCGATACGCGGCGGGTGTGGCCTGCGGGCTGTTCTTCTGCCTCGGCGGGCTGCTGGCGGGCACCATCGTCCAATTGCTGACCCTGCTGCCGGTTGCGGTGATCGCGCTGCTGGCGGGCCTCGCCCTGTTGGGAGCGATCGCGAAAAGCCTCGGCGACACGCTCTCGCCCGAGGGCACCACCCCATCGGACCGGCAGGCGGGACTGCTGGCCTTCATGGTCACGACCTCGGGCGTGTCGCTGCTGGGAATTGGCGCGGCCTTCTGGGGCGTCGCCGTGGGAATGGCGGCGGTGGCGCTTTCGGCGCTGGCCGCGCGGCTGAAACGGTCCCCCGCATCATCACGCATCTTCTGACGGAAACGGAAAACATGACCCAGACAACCAATCCCGCCGACAATCCCTGCATCATCTGCGTGGCGATCACCGGCAGCCTGCCCACCAAGGACAACAACCCCGCCGTTCCGATCACGGTCGCGGAACAGATCGAGTCGACGCAGGAGGCTTTCGAGGCCGGCGCCACCATTGTCCACTGCCACGTGCGCGACGACCAGGGCCAGCCCACCTCCGACCCCGAGCGCTTCGCCGCGCTGAAGGAAGGTCTGGAGAAACACTGCCCCGGCCTGATCATCCAGCTTTCGACCGGAGGCCGCTCGGGCGCGGGACGCGCGCGCGGGGGCATGCTGCCGCTGCGGCCCGACATGGCCTCGCTGTCGGTGGGGTCCAACAACTTCCCGACCCGAGTTTACGAGAACCCGCCGGACCTCGTGGACTGGCTTGCCTCGGAAATGCAGGCCCATGACGTCAAGCCCGAGATCGAGGCCTTTGACCTCTCTCATATCGTGCAGGCCGCGCGGATGGCGCGGGACGGGCGGCTCAAGGGGCCGCTTTACGTGCAGTTCGTCATGGGGGTGAAGAACGCCATGCCCGCCGACGAGCCGATCTTCGACTTCTACATCGAAACGCTGAAGCGCCTGGCGCCCGATGCGCAATGGTGCGCGGCCGGGATCGGCGCCGAGCAGTTGCGCATCAACGACTGGGCCATCGCCAAGGGTGGCCACACCCGCACGGGAATGGAGGACAACGTCCGCCTGGACCGCGACACCCTGGCCCCGTCCAACGCGGCGCTGGTGGGGCGGGTGGTGGACCTGTGCGAACGCCACGGACGTCCCGTCGCCACCTGGCAGCAGGCGCGGCAGATCCTGGGGCTGCGCGCGGCCTGAGGGGACGGCCTTTCAGGCCGTATTGAACCGGCAGTGGCCTTCGGCGCTTTCTTTGCCGAGGGTCACGGTTGCGGCTTCCCGTCCGGCCCCTGATGTCTGATATTCTGGATCAGATGTGCGACAGCAAAGCGGCAGCGGTTTGGATGGATGACAAGTGCATGCGTGACGTGACCCGACCTGCCGACTGGCGCTGTGTCGTGGATGACCGCCTGGCCGAGGTCGCGGCGGGCTTCGGGATGGCCTCTCCTGCCTTGAGCCGGGCAATGGCCGAGGCGGTGCTGGCGCCCGGCAAGCGGTTCCGCGCCATGGTCCTGCTGATCGCGGGCGAGGCCACGGGCGGGGTTTCTCCCGCGCTGGTCGATGCCGCCTGCGCGATCGAGCTGGTGCATACCGCCTCGCTGGTCTTCGACGACCTGCCCTGCATGGATAACGCGCAGGCACGGCGGGGGCGGCCCACGACGCATCTTGTTCACGGTGAATGCCGCGCGATTCTCGCCGGGATCGCGCTTGTGACCGAGGCGATGCGGCTGCTGGCCACCGCGCGCGGGGCGGACCCGGATACACGCGCCCGGCTGGTTGCCCTGCTGTCCGCCGCCATCGGCCCGGCGGGGCTTTGCGCGGGGCAGGACCTCGATATCCACGCGCCCAAGGATGCGGCGGGGGTGCAGCGCGAGCAGGACCTCAAGACCGGCGCCCTGTTCGCCGCGGGGTTCGAGATGTTCGGCCTGCTGCAGCATCTCGGGGCGGCCGACATGGACCGTCTGGCCGCATTGGGGCAGACACTGGGCCGCGCCTTCCAGTCCTACGATGACCTGCTGGACGTGCAGGCCGAGGCGAACGCGATCGGCAAGGACACCCGTCGCGACACGCAGGCCCCGGGGCTGGCGCGAGGGGTCCTGGCGGTCCGCAGCCTGCCGCAGGCGCAGGCGCATTACGACGCCCTGCGGACCGAGGTGGACGTCCTTCTGGGCGGCTGCGGCTTCGACAGCCTGCCGCTGGCCGCCCATATCGCCCGCGTGCTGCCGGTCCGCGCCAGCGTCGCCGCCTAGGCGCGCGGGCGGGTCCACAACCCGTCGCGCGGCACGGCCCTAGGGATGACGCGCGAGACGCCCGCGTCCCCCAGCGCCCGCAGCGCCAGCCCCGCCTTGGCCGCACCCGAGGTGCCGATGCGCGCCCGATAAGCCTCGGGTCCGCCGCGCCGGATGCGGGTGCCGATGGCGCGATAGATGCGCGCCGCCGCCGCAATGGACCAGGCGCAGCGCGCCGGCAGCGCGGGAAGCCCTGCGAAGGCCGAGGCATAATAAGGCTCGGCCGCGTTCAGAAGGCGCAGGATGACGGCGTGAACTTCAGGCGAGGGAATGTCGCCCTCGACCTTCGCGCCTGCTTCGTGCAGCCAGTCGCCGGGCAGGTAGACCCGGCCGATCCGGGCGTCGTCGATCACGTCGCGGGCGATGTTGGTCAATTGAAACGCCAGGCCGAGGTCGCAGGCGCGGTCCAGCACCGCCGGATCGCGCACGCCCATGACGCGCGCCATCATCACCCCCACGACCCCCGCGACGTGGTAGCTGTAATCCAGCGTGTCGTTCAGCGTGCGATAGTCGCGCCCCGCCACGTCCATTGCGAAGCCGTCGATCAGGTCCAGAGGCCAGCGGTCAGGGAAGTCATGCCGCCGCGCCACCGTCCGCAGCGCCGCGAAGGGCGGGCTGAGCGGCCCCGAGCCGTGCAGAGCCTCCAGCGTCTCGGCCTTGAGCCGCGAGAGCCGCTCGGCCGGGTCGCCCTGCGCGACGGGCACGCTGCCCAGTTCCTGCCCGTCCACCACGTCGTCGGCGTGGCGGCACCAGGCATACAGCATCACGGTGTCCTCGCGGATGCCCGCCGGCATCAGCCTGGCCGCCGCGGCGAAGCTTTGCGAGCCTGCCGCGATGGCGGCCCGCGATTCGGCGACGGGCGCGGTCATGCCGCGCCTGCGTCGGCCAGCATGACGCCCGCCGTGGCCTTGGCCGAGCCGACGACCCCCGGGATGCCCGCGCCCGGGTGCGTCCCCGCGCCGACGATGTAGAAGTTGCGGATGCTGCGGTCGCGGTTGTGGGGCCGGAACCAGGCGGATTGCGCCAGGATCGGTTCCACCGAAAAGGCGCTGCCGTGATGGGCGTTCAGTTCCGACGCGAAATCGGCGGGCGAGAAGATGCGCCTGACCCGCAGGTTGGCGCGCAGGTCCGGGATCAGCCGTTCTTCCAGGCTGGCAAGGATGCGGTCGGCGTAAGCCTCGCCTTCGACCGCCCAGTCGATCGCCGCCCGGCCCAGGTGCGGCACGGGGGCGAGGACGTAATGCGTGGACATCCCCGGCGGGGCGAGGCTGTCGTCGGTGACGCTGGGCGAATGGAGGTAGAGCGAGAAGTCCTCGGCCAGCCTGGGGCCGCGGAAGATCTCGTTCACCAACTCGCGGTAGCGGGGGCCGAACAGGATCGTGTGATGGGCCAGCCCTTCGGGGCGCTGCGACAGGCCGAAATGGACCACGAACAGCGACATGGACCAGCGCTGGCGCTTGAGCAGCGCGGCCTTGGCCTGCCCGCGCCGGGTGCCGCCCAAGAGGTCGCGGTAGCTGTGCATCACGTCTGCGTTGCTGGCGACCATGTCGGCGTCCAGCCGCGTGCCGTCCGCCAGGGTGACGCCGGTGGCGCGCGCCCCTTGGGTTTCGACCCGCGCGACCTTGGCGTTCAGCCGCAGCCTGCCGCCCAGCCGTTCGAACAGCGCGACCATGCCCGATACCAGCGCATTGGTGCCGCCCTTGGCGAACCAGACGCCGCCGCGCCGTTCCAGCGCGTGGATCAGGGCATAGATGGAACTGGTCGAGAACGGGTTGCCCCCCACCAGCAGCGTGTGGAACGAGAACGCCTGCCGCAGGTGCGGGTCCTTGATGAATCGCGCAACGACGCTGTGGACGGACCGATAGGCTTCCAGCCGCACCAGGGCTGGCGCGGCCTGCAGCATCTGGCCCAGCTTCAGGAACGGCACGGTGCCCAGGCGCAGGTAACCTTGCTGATAGACCTGTTCCGAATAGTCGTGGAAGCGGCGGTAGCCGTCGAGGTCGGCGGGGTTGAAGGCGGCGATCTCGCGTTCCAGCGCTTCGCCGTCGTTGACGTAATCAAAGCGTTTTCCGTCGGGCCAGAGCAGCCGGTAGAAGGGGCTGACCGGCAGCAGGGTCACGTCGCGGGCCATCTCCTGCCCCGACAGCGCCCAAAGCTCGCGCAGCGAGTCGGGGTCGGTGACGACCGTGGGGCCAGCGTCGAAGACATGGCCTTCCTCGCGCCACACATAGGCGCGGCCGCCGGGCTTGTCGCGGGCCTCCAGCAGCGTGGTGGCGATGCCCGCCGATTGCAGGCGGATGGCGAGCGCCAGCCCGCCGAAGCCCGCGCCGATCACGATGGCCGAGCGGGTTGAGGTGCCTGACGTCACGGAGTTTCCTTCAGCAGCGGCGCTTCGCGCAGGCAGGGCAGCGCGTCGCGGATGGGAATGGGGGGCTTGCCGGTGACGATCCGCAGCCGGTCCATGCGGGTCAGCTTGCCGGCATAGAAGCGCTCGATCAGCGGCTCGGGCAGGCGGTAGAAGCGCGACAGGACGCGATGGCGATGCTCGGGCGGGCAGCCGTGGAAGAGCATCCGGTTCAGCAGGCGCAGGAAGCGGTCGTCGCCGGCGCGGGCCAGCGCATGGGCGCGCACGGCGGCGAAGACCTCGGCCGTGGTGGACCCTGCGGCGGCGACCACGTCCGCCATCTGCGCGGCGACAGGCAGGGAATACCCGGTGACGGGATGGAACAGGCCCGCGCGCATCCCGACGGGCACGGGTCCGCCCTGCGCCTCGGCCCACAGCCTTGCCGCGGCATGGGCCAGCGCGATGGGCAGGACGCCGTGCTCGCGCCGCACCTCGTGGCCGGTCCAGCCCTTGTCCGTGGCATAGTCCGCGATGGCGCGGGCAAGGGCCTCCTCGTCCAGCGCCGCGCCGTCGCTGTAGCGGGTGTCCTCGATCAGCAGGCGCGTGGTGGAAAAGGGCAGCAGGTAGACGAAGCGATAGCCGTCCTGCTGCGGCACGGTCGCGTCCATGATGACCGGGCGGGTGACACCGTGGGGGGCGTCCATCTCGAATTCGACACCTACGAACTTCTGGTAGCCGGTGACCAGATGGCGCGAGGGGGCGGCCCCGCGTCCGTCGATCACGCAGGGTGCCTCGATCCGTTCGCCATCGAGCGTCGCGCTGCCCGAGTCCAGCTTGGTGATCTCGGCATTCCAGCGCAGGGTTACGCCGGGCGTCTCCTCCAGAAGCCGCGCCAGACCAGCGCCGTCCAGCGAGGCATAGCCTGCGCGCAGAGTCCGGGCGTGGTCGGGAAAGCGGACCTCCTGCCCCTGCCAGCGGCAGCGGATCGCGGGGGCAAGGCGGCGGTGCCAGGAAAGCCGCAGGTCGGGATCGTGAAAGGACCAGGTGTGAGAGTCGGAGGGGCCGGGCGCGCGATCCAGCATCAGGATGCGCGCGCCCGGCCGCCGTTCTGCCACGGCGAGGGCGATCAGCGCATTGGCGAGGCCCGCGCCGGCGAGGATCAGGTCCGGGCTCATGCGGCCGCCCTGCGGACAAGCCGCGCCTCGATCAGGTCGGCGGCACGGGTGACGCCACCTGCCACGGCGATTTCGGCGGCGGGGCCCGCCAGCGCGGCGCGACAGGAGGGATCGGACAGGAGCGCCTCCAACGCCGTGCGGATCGTGGCGCGTGTGGCGCGGCGCGGCGGCAGGACGCGGGCCGCGCCGTGGAAGGCCAGCCGGGCGGCGGTGGCGGGCTGCTCGAAGGCCAGCGGGATCGCCACCATGGGCACCTGAGCCGCCGCGCAGTCCAGCACGGTGTTCAACCCGGCATGGGTGACACAGGCATCTGCCCGCGCCAGCACCGCACGCTGGGGAAAGAAGTCGCGGATGATGGCGCGGCCGGGCAGCGTCTGCGCCTCGGCCTCGGTCAGTCCGCCGCAATGGGCCAGCGCGAGGCAGACGTTCAGGTCCTCGGCGGCCTGGGCAATGGCGGCCAGCAGCGCCCTCCGCCCGCCCTGCAGCGTCCCAAGCGAGGCAAAGACCAGCGGCCTGCCGCCGGGGTCCAGATCAAGCTCGCCGGGCGCCCCGTCGCGCAGCGGCCCGACCGCCCTTGCACCCGCACCCACCGCATGGGGAAAGTCCAGCGAGGGCACCATCTGCCGCAGATCGAGGTCGGGCGAGATCCAGTCGTCGATCCGGCGCCGCATCGGAAGCCGGTGATCGCGGCAGCCCTGCGCCAAGGCGCGCGATTGCAGCACCATCAGCGCGTCCGCCACCCGCCAGCCGCCTCGGTTACGCTTGCGGCCTTCCTCTCCGTCCGCCCAGGGCCAGTCGACAAAGGGAGGCGGGATTGCCTCGTCCCGATCCAGCGGCAGAGCCGAGGCGAGCGTCACGCGGGGGATGCCCGCCGCCTCGGCGGCAAGGCTCGCACCCGGTTCCGCCTGATCGGCCACAACAAGGTCGGGGCTCAGGTGCCCAAGCGTCTCGGGTCCGTGGCGGACGAAGGTGCGGGTGGCGGCGGCGGTGGCGGTCAGCGTCCGCAGAAGCCCGGCATTATGCAGGTCCGGCTCGCGCGTCCCGAGGCTTGCGAAAGCAATCCCTTCACGCGCGGCAAGCAGGCCAAGCCCCTCGCCTCCGACCATCCGGCAGTCGTGGCCGCGCCTTGCCAGAACCCGCGCCAGCGCCCCGTGGACGGCAGCGTGGCTGGAAAGCGCGGGCAGGCAGAAGGCGATGCGGGCCATGCGGGAAGTCAGTCTTCGCCGCGGTCGGGGCGCCAGGCGTCCTGGTGGCGCGACTGGCGCTGCGCCAGGACGCCCGAGGCCTTCAGCCGCGCCTTGAGGTCGTCCACCGGCGGCGCATAGACGAAGCCGAAGGACACGCAGTCGTCGCGTCCCTCGACCGCGTGATGCAGCCGGTGCGCCTGGTAGAGCCTGCGGAAATAGCCGCGCCGAGGGACATAGCGGAAGGGCCAGCGCTGGTGCACCAGCCCGTCATGGACGATGAAGTAGATCACGCCATAGACGCTCATCCCCACGGCGACCCACCAGAGCCAGGGCCACCAGTGGCTGCCGACCATGAACAGGACGATCGACAGCCCGGCAAAGACCACGGCGTAAAGGTCGTTCTTTTCGAAAGGGCCGTGGCGGTCCTCGTGATGGGACTTGTGCCAGCCCCAGCCCAGTGGACCGTGCATGATCCAGCGGTGGACGGAATAGGCCACGGCCTCCATCACGACGACGGTCAGGACAATGATCAGGACGGGGCCGAGGATGTTCATGCGCGGGTCTTGCGAGTCGAGGGCAGCCGCCACCACGGCACCGAGGGGTGCAGGTGGTGTTCGTGGTGATAGCCGCCGAAGTGAAAGCAGGTCAGCAGAGACACCGGGTCGCTGACGCGGGTGGACCGCGCATTGTGGCGGTCGGGAAACTGATCATGGCCGGGCCGGTGCGGCAGCCAGGTGCCGAAGACGAAAAGCTGCATGGACGCAAGGATCGAGGGCACCGACCAGAAGGCGACATAGGGCCAGCGCGGGCCGAGGATCAGCGCGTAAAGGATGACAGAGCCGCCCAGCACCAGCACCTCTCGCAACCCGAAATAGGTGCGCACGAAATCCGCATACCAGCGCAGCGGGCCGCCATGGCCGAAGTCTGGGTCCTCGTCGGTGCCCGCGTGGCGGTGGTGGGCCATGTGCTTGACGATCAGCTTGCGCCAGGAAAACCCGGCATAGAGCATCAGCGCCAGCCCGCCCACCGCGGCATTCAGGCGCGGGCGCCCCGGCGCGACCGCCCCGTGCATGGCGTCATGGGCGACGATGAACAGCCCGACAGACAGCCAGGTCAGGCCGACAAGGCACAGGACTACCAGCACCGGATGCGTCAGGGCAACGAGGTGCCAGACGGCGAAGATGTGCAGGGCCAGCCATGCGCCGATCACCCCTGCCGAAAGCGTCAGGCTGACAAGGCTGGTGGCAAGGGGTCGTCGCAACGCCTGGGGCAAGCCGGCTCTCCCTTCTTCATCCTGTAACGTTTGTGCCAGAGTATAGCAGCAGTCCGACCGCTTCCAGTAGTCACCTGTCCCGGCTGTCACGCAAGAGGGGCGCGGCGCAGTGCCGCAAGATCGGCCGAGCCGGTGCAGAACATGGCGATGCGAAGCTGCTCGACGACCTCGGACAGATGCGCGGCCAGCGACTCGGCGCCCTCGCGCGCGGCAGGCAGCGCACCGGCCGCCTGCCCGGCAAGGTCCGCGCCCAATCGGATCGCGCGGGCCACGTCCAGCCCGTGCCGCAGCCCGCCCGAGGCGATGAGCGTCGCGTCCGAGGGCATCAGCGGAGCCAGCGCGGCCACGGCCTCGGCGGTAGGAATCCCCCAGTCGAAGAAGGGCGCAGCGATGCGGCGCAGGCGATCATCGCCGCGCTCGGCCTCGACCCGCGCCCAGCTCGTGCCCCCTACCCCGGCCACGTCCAGGATCACCACGCCCGCGTCCAGCAGGCGCCGCCCCACGGCGGCAGACAGGCCCGCGCCGACCTCCTTGACGCCAAGCGGCACCGGCAGCGCGCGGGCCAGCGCCTCGATCCGCGCCAGCAGGCCCGAAAAATCGCGGTCGCCGCCGGGCTGGATCGCCTCCTGCAGGGGGTTGAGGTGCAGCATCAGCGCGTCGGCTTCCAGCATCTCGACCGCGCGGCGCGCCTCGTCCACGCCCATGCCGCGCGCAAGCTGCACCGCGCCGAGATTGCCCAGGATCGGGACGTCGGGCGCCCGAGCCCGAAGCTCGGCCCCGAGACCGCCTGCGCCGCGCCCCTCGATGGCGATGCGCTGCGACCCCACGGCCAGTGCCAGCCCCAGCGCATTGCAGGCCTCGGCGATGGACAGGTTGATGCGCCCGGCCTCGGCCGTGCCGCCGGTCATCGCGGACACCATCAGTGGCGCGGACAGGGTGCGGCCCAGGAAGGTCGTCGTCATGTCTATGGCGTCGAAGGACAGCTCGGGCAGCGCGTCATGGACAAAGCGCACAGCGTCGAAGCCGGTGCCGCGTGTTTCCTGCACGCCGCGCCCTTCGGTCACGATCGCCAGATGCTCGGACTTGCGGTCAGCGATGTCGTCCATGCACACCCCGGATGCCCCTCACTCCGCACGATAGGCGCGCACAAAGCCCTGCACCACATGATCCACAAAAGCTTCTCCGTCGAGCGGGTAAGCCTTGGCCCCGCCAAGCTCGCCCTGGTGCAGCGCCCCCAGCAGAAGCGGAGACGCCAGCGCCAGCGCGGCCATGCGGGTGTCCACGTCGCGCATCTGGCCCAGCGCCACATGGGTATCCAGCCGCTCGGCCAGGGCGATCACGAAGGGCTCGAACATTGTGTCGATGAAGGCGGGTCCCAGCAGGTCGTCTCGCATTCCCTCGACCATGCCCATGGCCAGCATCGCGGCGACGCCGTGGCGCGTCATCACCGTCCAGGACAGGATCACCGCGTCTCGGATCGAGCTCTCGAACTCCGGCCCGGCCTTGCGGGTGATCTGGAACTGCCCCTGCCCCCGCTGGCCCGAATCCTCGAACACGGCCATGACGATGTCGTCGCGCCGCCCGAAATAGTGGTTCAGCGTCGAGACGCTGCACTCGGCCGCCACTGCCAGTTCGCGCAGCGTCGGCCGCATGGCGCCGCGCTGCGTCAGCCGCGCCCTTAGCCGTTCCAGAAGCTCGGCCCGGCGTTCGTCGAAGCGCGCGTTGCGGGCGCCCTTTGACCTCACCCCATCGTCCTTTCCCGGCCCCTTGGCCGCCTTTCCGGTTTCTCAACGCAGGACGATCCGGGCCGTGCCCAGGATGAACCCGTCATGGATCATCACCGCCACGCCGATTTCGGCCATGACGCCCGCCATGACAAGGACCCTGCGCGGCAACACATGCGCCGCAATGAAGCCCAGGGCCACAAACGCGGTGTCGCTGAGCGCATTGACGATGCTGTCGCCGCGATAAACGCTGAGGCTGCCCGGGTCGTTGAACATGGCGATGACCCAGGGGGTGTTCTCGACCACCTCCCACACGCCGCTGCAGGCAAGGACCATGACCAGCCGCTTGTGCAGCGGCCAGAGCGGACACACCCAGCACGCGGCAAAGTAAAGCCCCGCCCCCGAGATGGCATGCAGCGCCGAATAGTAATCCGTCAGGTGCTGCGAGTTGTGGTCGGCCAGCGTGCTCGCGCTCCACCATTCCAGCGGAACCGTGGCGGGCAGGAAACCGCGGCCCAGCAACAGCAGCCACAGTACGACGGCGCCGTTCACCAGCAGGATTCCCAGGCACAGCGTGACTGCCGGGCTGGCCGGGAACGATCCCAGCGCGGAGGGCGGCGCCAGCCGGGCGCGGCGGTTCATGTCGTCGTAATGCAAAGGGGAACGCCCTCCTTGCAGGTTGCGGGGCCAGGATTCGGGCCGCTCACTCGGACTTCAGCAGCGTGGCGGGCTTGACCCTCAACGCCCGCAGCGCGAAGCCAAGTTCCGCCGCCAGTGCCGCAATCACGCCCGCGACCACCAGAAGGATGGCGCTGGACCAGATCACGGCATGGTCAACCTCGAGCACGAATCGCGCCACGGCCCAGCCCGCCACCACTCCGGCGGCGATGGCGGCAAGGCCCGCCAGCGCGCCGAGGATAGCCGCCCGCAGGGCGAAGCTGGCCAGGATCACGGAGCGGCTTGCGCCAAGGGCCTTGAGGATCGCCGCCTCGTAGCGGCGCGAACGTGCGCCCGCCAGTGCGGTGCCGACCAGCACGGCGAAGCCCGTGACCAGCGTGGCCGCCGCCCCCCAGCGCACCGCGACCGCGATCCCCCCCAGCAGGTCCGACGCCCGCGCGATCGCCTCGCCCACGGGGATGCCCGTGACATTGGGCCAGCGGTCGGTGACATCGCGCAGGATGGCGTCCTCGGCCTGAGGCTCGGCATAGACGGTCGCGATCCAGGTATGCGGCGCGCCCCGCAGCGCGGCGGGGTTCATGGACATGACGAAGCCGATCCCCGCGTTACGGAAGTCCACCTTGCGGAACGAGGCGATGGTGCCCGTGATGTCGCGCCCCATGATGTTGACGGTCAGGGTATCGCCCAGGGACAGCCCGATCTCGGCGGCTTCCTCTTCCGCGAAGCTGATCAGAGGCGGGCCATCGTAATCGGCCGGCCACCATTTGCCCGCCGTGATCGTGGTGCGCGCGGGCGGGTTGTCGGAATAGGTCACGCCCCGGTCGCCCCGGACGACCCAGTGGTCGCCCGCAACCTCCTCGGCCGGGCGGCCGTTGATCCGGGTGACGACGCCCCGCATCATGGGGGCGGCCTCGACGCGGCTGACGGCGGGGTTCTCGGCCATCATCGCCTTGAAGCCGTCGATCTGGTCGGGCTGCAGGTCCACGAAGAAGAACGAGGGCGCGACCTCCGGCATCTCGCGCGCGATGGCGCCGCGCAGCGTGCCGTCGATCTGACCCACGGCGGCCAGCACCGCCAGTCCCAGCCCCAGCGACAGGACCACCGCCGAGGCCTCGGCCCTCCGCGTCCTGACGGCGCCCAGCGCCAGCCGCAGCGCCGGACGGGCCCGGGCCAGCCGCATCAGCGTACGCGCCAGCGGAGCCGCAAGCTGGGCCGACAGAGCCAGCAGGCCCAAGGCGCCCGCGATGCCGCCCAGCGTCCACAACGTCAGCCGCCAGTTGCCCGAGAACACGGCCGCCGCCGCCACCAGCGCCAGTGCCGCGGCGCCGGTCATCGCCAGATAGGGTGCGCGCGGCAGGCGGCGCCCGCCCGCGACGGCCGATCGGAACAGCACCGCCGCCCGCGTCTCGGCCGCCAGAGCCAGCGGCCACAAGGCAAAGACCAGCGCGGCCAGAATGCCGTAAAGCGCAGCCTCGGCCAGCGGCGCGGGATAGATCCCGAAAGAGGCGGGCATGGGCAGACGCGACTGGATCAGCGGCGCCAGCGCCAGCGGCAGGCCCGCGCCCAGCACAAGACCGATGGCAACGCCCGCAAGCGTCAGAAGGCCAACCTGCAGCAGGTAGACAAGGAAAACCGTGCCCCGGCTGGCCCCCAGCGTCTTGAGCGTGGCGATCACCGGCAGCTTTTCGTCCAGATAGGCGCGCACCGCAGCCGCCACCCCGACGCCGCCCACGGCCAGGCCCGATAGCCCGATCAGAACCAGAAAGGACCCCAGCCGTTCGACAAAGGTTGAAAGCCCCGGCGCCCCGTCCCGCGCATCCCGCCAGCGCGGGGCGGCATCTCCCAGCGCCCCCGTCACCTCGGCCCGCGCGGCGTCCAGGTCGGTGCCAGGGGGCAGCAGCAGCCGATATTGCGAGGAAAACAGCGTCCCCGGTCCCAGCAGTCCGCTGTCCGCCAGATCGGCCGTCCGCACGATGGTGACCGGTCCCAGCGCCAGGCCCTCACCCGTGTCGTCCGGGAAGCGGTCCAAGATCGCGGTCAGGGTGAAGTCCTGCACTCCCAGCCGGAACCGGTCGCCCACCGCCAGCCCCAGCCGGGTGGCGAGCGCCTGCTTCATCACCGCGCCGGGGATGCCGCCCTCGGGCGCAAGCGCCTGGTGCAGCGGCGTCGGCGGGGACAGCGCGACCGCACCGACCAGCGGATAGGCGTCGTCCACGGCCTTGATCTGCGTCAGCGCGCGCTCGCCCCCCTCGACGGTGGCCATGGACCGGAACTCGGCCGTTTCCGAGACGGCGGTGGCAAGGCGGTCCAGCACTGCCCGCTCGTCCCCGCTGGCGAAGCGATAGGTCAACTGCACTTCGGCGTCGCCGCCCAGCAGCGCCGCGCCGTCGCGCTCCAGCCCCGCCTGGATGGCCGCGCGCACCGTGCCGACCGCCGCCAGCGCCGCCACGGCCAGTGCAAGGCAGGTCAGGAAGACGCCGAAGCCCCGCAGACCGCCCCGCATCTCGCGCGCGGCGATGCGCCACGCCAGCGACAGGCCGCTCACGCCGCCTGCTCCAGCCGGCCGTCGCGCAGGCGGATGGTGCGGTCGCAGCGGGCGGCCAGTTCCGGCGCATGGGTGACCAGCACCAGCGTCGTGCCGCTGTCCCGCACCATGCCGAACAGCAGGTCCGAGATCTGTCGCCCCGTGGCCTCGTCGAGGTTGCCGGTCGGCTCGTCCGCCAGCAGGATCGCCGGACGTGGCGCCAGCGCACGGGCCAGCGCCACGCGCTGCTGCTCGCCCCCCGAAAGCTGCGACGGGTAATGATGGGTGCGGTCGTGCAGGCCCACGGCCTCAAGCCCCGCGGTCGCCTGCTCCATCGCATCCGTGCGCCGGGCCAGTTCCAGCGGGATCGCCACGTTTTCCAGCGCGGTCATGGTCGGGATCAGGTGAAAGCTCTGGAACACGACGCTGAGGTTGTCGCGGCGGAACCGCGCCAGCGCGTCCTCTCCCATCGCGGACAGGTCCTGGCCCAGCGCGCGGATCCGGCCCCCGGTCGCGCGTTCCAAGCCCCCCATCAGCATCAGCAGCGACGACTTGCCCGAACCCGACGGCCCGACCAGCCCGACCGTCTCGCCTTTGTCCACCGCAAGGGTAAGGCCGCGCAGGATCTCGACAGGACCTGCGTTCGACCGCAGTGTCAGGCGCACGTCGTCCAGCGACAGAACCGGTTCGGGCATCGGGCGTTTCCTTTCAGGGGCCGCGGCGGATGGACGACAACGCCCCCAAGCCCGTCGCGGCGCCAACAGATCACAAGGAAATGCAGAGGACCGCAATGTTTGCCAGAAGTCTCGCCGCGCTGCTGCTGACCGCCCTGCCCGCCTTTGCCCAGCCCGTCACCGTGGCCGCGCTGGGGGACAGCCTGACGCAGGGCTATGGGTTGTCCCAGGATGAAGGGCTGGTCCCGCAACTGCAGGCATGGCTGCGCGCAAGCGGGGCCGAGGTGACGCTGATCAACGCGGGGGTATCGGGCGACACCTCGGCGGGCGGACTCAGCCGGGTGGACTGGACACTGGCGCCCGAGGTGGACGGACTGATCGTGGCCCTGGGCGGCAATGACCTGCTGCGCGGCATCGACCCCGAGGTGACGCGCGCGAACCTTTCGGGCATCCTTGACGCCGCCAGCAAGGCTCGGGTTCCGGCGCTGCTGGTCGGGCTCGAGGCGCCGCCGAACTATGGGGGCGAGTATCGAACGGCCTTCAATGCCATCTACCCCGAGCTTGGCGCCGCCTATGACATTCCCGTGATCCCCTCGATGCTGGGTGCCATCGCGGCAGCGCGCGATCCCCTGTCGCTCATGCAGCCCGACGGCATTCATCCCAATGCCCGTGGGGTCCAACTGGTCGTGAAGGCCATCGGCCCGCAGGTGCTGGAGTTCGTGGAAGCGCTTGGCGCCTGCGAGGGGCCTTGCCGTCCGGCCTCGGGATCGTGATCCTGCCCGCATGATGCGGATTGACCTCACCTTGCGATGAGCGACTGGCCCAGGATCGCGCCTGCGGGCGTGGACGGCATGGTCGTCACCTTCGCCCCCCGGCTCAGCGAGCCTGCCAACCGCGCGGCCCTGGCCCTGCGCGCGGCCATCGAGGCGGCCCGCTGGCCCGAGGTGCATGAAACGGCGGTCTCGCTGGTCTCGACCTATCTGCGGCTGGACCCGCTGGCCGATCCTTCGGGGCTGGAGGAACGGCTGCGACGGCTGGTCGGCGCGCGCAACTGGATGGCCGAGCCCCTGCCGGGCGAGCGCCGCCTGATCCGCATCCCGACCTGCTATGACGGCGACCATGCGCCTCAACTGGACGAGGCCGCCGAAATGGCCGGGCTGACCCGCGCCCAAGCCGTCGAGGCGCTGGCAAGCGCCTCGCTTCGCGTGCTGACAATCGGCTTTGCCCCCGGCCAGCCCTATATCGGCGAGCTTCCGGCCGAATGGGACATTCCGCGCCTGCGCCAGTTGACCCCGCGCGTCAAGGCGGGGGCGCTGACGGTGGCGATCCGGCAACTGGTGCTGTTCGCGGTTGCCGCGCAGACGGGATGGCGGCAGGTCGGCCAGACGGCGGCGCGGCTGTTCGATCCCGCCGCCGCGCAACCCTTCTTGCTGCGGCCCGGGGACGCGGTGGCCTTTCCGCCGGTCGATGCCGACGGGCTGGCCGCGCTGATGCGCGACCCCGGCGGCGGGATCAGCATCGAGCCCGCAGCATGAGCCTGATCGTCCTCGCCTCCTCTTCCGGCGTCACGCTGCAGGACGAAGGCCGGCCAGGCTGGCTGGCGCAGGGCCTGTCGCGCGGAGGCGCCGCGGATTCCGTGGCGCTGGTCGAGGGCGCCGCGCTGCTGGGCCAGCCCCCGGGCTTGCCCGTGGTCGAGCTGGCCAACGGCCCCGCCCGCTTCCGGACGACCAAGCCGCTGAGGATCGCGCTGACAGGCGCTCCGTTCCGCGCAACCCTGCGTGAGGGCGGCGAGGACCGGCCTCTGTCCTGGAACACGAGCCACGCCCTGCCACACGGCGCGGAATTGTCCCTAAGTCCCGCCGAGGGCGGCTTTGCCTATCTTACTCCGGCGGGCGGGATCGAGGCGCCGCTGGTTCTCGGCGGGCGCTCGGCGCATCTCGCGGCAGGGATCGGCGAGGCGCTGAAGCCTGGGGATGAACTGGCCCTCGGCCCCGATCCGGGCGGTTCCGTGGACATGGTGCTGGAACCAGTGCCCCGCTCCGGCGGGGGGAAAGTCCGTGTCGTCGAAAGCCTCCAGACCTCGGCCTTCCCGCCCGAGCAGGTGGAACGGTTCCGCTGCACCACCTTCCGGCGCGACCCGAGGGGGAACCGCATGGGCGTCCGGCTGAACCCCGAGGACGGCACGGGATTCGAGGCACCCGGCGGATTGTCGATCCTGTCCGAGATCGTCCAGCCCGGCGACATCCAGATCACGGGCGACGGCACGCCCTTTGTCCTGCTGTGCGAATGCCAGACGACCGGCGGCTATCCCCGCATCGCCACCGTCCTGCCCTGCGACCTGCCGCGCATCGTGCAGGCGCCTCCCAGCGCGGCGCTGGATTTCCGCTTCGTCAGCCGCGCCGAGGGCCGGGCGGCCATGGCAGACCATGCGCGGGTCCTGAGCTCGCTGCGCGACCGCCTGCGGCCGAGGCTGCGCGATCCGGCAGCGATGGCAGACCTGCTCAGCTACAATCTCATCGGCGGCGTGGTCAGCGCCCATCATCACGAGGACGCCCCATGACCCTGTCGGTGGACCTGAACGCGGACTTGGGCGAAAGCTTCGGCCCTTGGCCCATGGGCAATGACGAGGCGCTGCTGGAGGTGATCTCCTCGGCCAACGTGGCCTGCGGGGTCCATGCGGGCGACTGGGACGTGATGGCGCGGACGATGGCGCAGGCGGTGCGGAACGGCGTCGGCATCGGCGCGCATCCGGGCTTTCCCGACCTGCAAGGCTTCGGCCGGCGCGAGATGCAGATGCCTCTTGCCAGCGCCGCCAACCTCGTCCGCTGGCAGCTTGGCGCGGCGCAGGCCATGGCACGAGCAGCGGAGGGCGGGGTGCGTCACCTCAAGCTGCACGGGGCGCTGGCCAACATGGCCGCCGGCGACGAGGCGCTGGCGGCTGCCTGCTTCGAGGGCGCGCTTTCGGTCGCGCCCGACCTCATCCTCGTGGTGCTGGCCGGGACCGCGCAGCAGGAAGCGGCACGGAAGCTTGGCGCCCGGGTCGCGTGTGAGATATTCGCCGACCGCGCCTACAACCCCGACGCGACGCTGGTCGACCGCCGCCTGCCCGGCGCTGTGATCCACGATCCAGCGCAGGCGGCCGAGCGGATGCTGCGCATGGTCGGCGCAGGCGCGATCCTGCCGGACGAGGGCGACCCCATCCCCACCCGCATCGACACGATCTGCCTGCATGGCGACACGCCGGGTGCGGTGGAGATCGCGCGGGCGGTGCGAAGGGCGCTGGCCGGGGCCGGGGTGGCCATCGCCCGCTTCGAGGGCGTGCCGCTCGGGTGATGTCGCGCTTGCGGATGCGCCAGAGCGGGGGTTTCACACCCCCGGGTGCCCGTGAGATATTTCTGCAAAGAAGAAGACTTAGGCCAGAACTCAGCTTTTCCGGACCCGGCGGGCGCGGATCAGCGTGTGCTGGCTGACGATCTCGTAGCCCAGACGCTCCAGCGCCTCGCGGCGCAAACGGGCGATCTCGTCATTGGCGATCTCGATGACCTCGCCGGTGTCGATGTCCACCACGTGGTCGTGTTCGGCCTGAGGCGTGATCTCGTAGCGCGAGGACTCGCTTTCCAGCGTCAGCTTGCGGATGAGCCCGGCGTCTTCCAGCGCCGAAAGCGTGCGGTAGACCGTTGCCAGCGAAACGGAATCGTCCACCGCCCGCGCCCGCGCCAGCAGCTCGTCGGCGTTCGGGTGGTCGGCCGAGTCCATCAGGATCGCCAGCAGCACCAGCCGCTGGGGCGTCACGCGCAGCCCTGCATCCCGCAAGGCCTGGGCAAAATCGGTCGTATGGGCGCTCATCCCGCCTTTCCTGCTGCCAATGGCCGGAATGTAGCCCGGACCCCCGGTCGGGGCAAGAAAATGAGAATGGTTCGCAAGGAACTTGACAGATGAGAATGCGTTGCATTTACGTTGAGGCGGATTTGCAGAGGAGTGAACATGTCTTTCCGCTCGGCTGGTCTTCTCGCCGCAACGCTGGTGCTGGGAGCAGGGTCGGTTCAGGCGCAGGATCGCCTGAAGGTCGCCACCACCTTCACCGTCATTGCCGACATGGCCCGCAACGTGGCGGGTGACGCGGCCGACGTCGTGTCCATCACCCGCCCCGGCGCCGAGGTGCATGGTTATGAGCCGACACCCCGCGATATCGTGGCGGCGCAGGATGCCGACCTGATCCTGTGGAACGGGCTGAACCTGGAACGCTGGTTCGAGCAGTTTCTGGGGAACCTGAAGGACGTGCCCTCGGCCACGGTCAGCGAGGGGATCGACCCGCTGCCGATCTCGGGCGGCGACTACAAGGGCAAGCCCAACCCCCATGCCTGGATGGGACTGGAGAACGCGCGCATCTACGTGGACAACATCACGGCGGCCATGGCCGGGGCCGACCCGGCGAACGCCGCGACCTACAAGGCCAATGCGGAAGCCTACAAGGCCGAGCTGGCCGCCGCACTGGAACCCCTGCGCGCCGAGATAACCCAGATCCCCGAGGCCCAGCGCTGGCTTGTCACCTGCGAGGGCGCCTTCAGCTATCTCGCCCGCGACCTTGGCTTGCGCGAGCTTTACCTGTGGCCGATCAACGCCGACCAGATGGGCACGCCCCGGCAGGTCCGCACCGTCATCGACACGGTGCGCGAGAACGACATCCCAGCCGTCTTCTGCGAAAGCACCGTCAGCCAGGCCCCGGCCCAGCAGGTCACGCGCGAGACGGGCGCACATTACGGCGGCGTCCTTTACGTGGACAGCCTGTCGGAACCAGACGGGCCGGTGCCGAGCTATCTGGACCTGATGCGCGTCACGACCCGCACCATCGCGGACGGGCTGGCCGCCGGCATCGCGGAACAGGACTGACCATGCTCGCGCCGCCTTCCAGCACCGGCCAGGGGATCGCCGCTCGCGACGTGACCGTGACCTATCGCAACGGCCATACGGCGCTGCGTCATGCGAGCTTCGAGATCCCGCAAGGCACGGTCACGGCGCTGGTCGGCGTCAACGGCGCGGGCAAGTCCACGCTGTTCAAGGCGATCATGGGCTTCGTGCCCGTGGCCTCTGGCGAGATCCGGCTGCTGGGCATGACGGTGGCGCAGGCGCTGAAACGCAACCTCGTCGCCTATGTGCCGCAGTCCGAGGAGGTGGACTGGTCCTTTCCCGTTCTGGTCGAGGACGTGGTCATGATGGGCCGCTACGGGCACATGGGCTTCCTGCGCCGCCCCTCGGGCGCCGATCGCGCCGCGGTGGACGCGGCGCTCGCCCGTGTCGGCATGGCCGACCTGCGCCACCGCCAGATCGGCGAACTGTCGGGCGGGCAGAGGAAGCGGGTCTTTCTCGCCCGCGCGCTGGCGCAGGACGGCCGCGTGATCCTGCTGGACGAACCCTTCACCGGCGTGGACGTGGGCACCGAGGACCAGATCATCGCTCTTCTGCGCGAGTTGCGGGCCGAGGGCCGGGTGATGCTGGTTTCGACCCACAACCTCGGCTCGGTTCCCGAGTTCTGCGACCGCGTGGTGCTGGTCAAGGGCACCGTGCTGGCCCACGGCCCGACCGAGACGACCTTTACGCGGGAAAACCTAGAACGCGCCTTCGGGGGCGTCCTGCGGCATTTCACCCTGGGCGGGGACGTGCTGCATGACGATGACGATCCGCGCCACGTCACCATCCTGACCGACGACGAGCGCCCGCTGGTGCGTTATGGCAATCGCACCCGCACGCGCGAGCCGGGGGACAGCCCGTGATCCTGCTGGAGCCCTTCGACTACAACTACATGACCACGGCCATGTGGGTTTCCGCGCTGGTCGGGGGCGTCTGCGCCTTCCTTTCGGCCTACCTGATGCTCAAGGGCTGGTCGCTGATCGGGGACGCGCTGTCCCATTCCGTCGTGCCGGGAGTTGCCGGAGCCTACATGCTGGGCCTGCCCTTCGCGCTGGGGGCCTTCCTTTCGGGCGGACTTGCGGCAGCGGCGATGCTGTTTTTGTCGGATCGCTCGGGGCTCAAGCCCGATGTGGTGATCGGGCTGATCTTCACCGGCTTCTTCGGGCTGGGACTGTTCATGGTCTCGCTGAACCCGGTGGCGATCTCGGTCCAGACGATCACCATGGGCAACATCCTGGCGATCACGCCGGGGGACACGCTGCAGCTTGCCATCATCGGCTTTGTCTCGCTGGCCGTGCTGCTGGCAAAGTGGAAGGACCTCATGGTCGTCTTCTTCGACGAAACCCACGCGCGGTCCATCGGGCTGCGGCCGGGGCTGCTGAAGGGCGTCTTCTTCGTCCTGCTGTCGGCCTGCGTGGTGGCGGCGATGCAGACGGTCGGGGCCTTCCTGGTTATCGCCATGGTCGTGACGCCCGGTGCGACGGCCTATCTGCTGTGCGACCGCTTTCCGCGCCTGATCGCGCTGTCGGTCGCCATCGGGACGGTGACCAGCTTCGTCGGCGCCTATCTCAGCTATTTTCTGGACGGCGCCACCGGAGGGATCATCGTCTGCCTGCAGACGCTGGTGTTCCTTGCGGCCTTCGTCTGGGCGCCCAAGCACGGGCTGCTGGCCTCGCGCGCCAAGGCCGCTGCGACCCTGAGGGACGGGGCCGCGCCGTGATCGAGACGCTGCTGCTGCCCTTCGACTTCGAGTTCATGCGCAATGCCTTCATGATCGCGCTGATCGTGTCGGTGCCGACTGCGCTGTTGTCCTGCTTCCTGGTGCTGAAGGGCTGGGCGCTGATGGGGGACGCAATCAGCCACGCGGTCCTGCCCGGGATCGTGCTGGCCTATGTCCTAGGCCTGCCCTTGATGGTCGGCGCATTCGGCGCGGGGATGCTGACGGCGGTGGCGACGGGCTTCCTGGCCGAGAACAGCCGGGTCAAGCAGGACACGGTGATGGGCGTCGTCTTCTCCGGCATGTTCGGGCTGGGGATCGTGCTTTACACGGCGATCACCTCGGACGTGCACCTCGATCACATCCTGTTCGGAAACATGCTGGGGGTGCAGCCCGCCGACCTGTGGACGGCGGGGGTGATCTCGGCCGCCGTTACAGGGGCGCTGGTCCTGAAATGGAAGGACCTGATGCTGCACGCTTTCGACCCGGCGCAGGCGAGGACCTCGGGGCTGCCCGTGGGGCTTCTGCATTACGGGCTGCTGACGATCCTGTCGCTGACCATCGTGGCGACGCTGACTGCGACCGGGCTGATCCTGGCCGTCGGGTTGCTGATCGCGCCGGGCGCCATCGCCTTCCTGCTGGCGCGCAGCTTCGGGCGGATGCTGGCCGTCGCGGTTGCTGTCTGCATGGCGGCGATGCTGGGCGGCGTTTACGCCAGCTTCTTTCTGGACAGCGCGCCCGCCCCTACGGTCATCCTGATCCTTTCGGCGATCTTCATCGCCGCCTTCCTGCGCAGGCAGCGCCGGATCCGGCGCAACAACTCCACGGGTTGAACCCCGCGCCACTTAGGGCCGGCCTTTCCCCCGAACATTGCCCCATCGCAACGTTTGGGGCGCCGGATTGCGCGAGAAGCAGGCAGCCAAGACCTGGCCGGAGTCCGTGATGTCCATTCGCCCTGCCCTTCTCTGCCTGATCCGCATGATGATTCTCGTGGTGGCAGGGCTGGGCGTCGTCTCCTCCGCGCAGGCGGCGACGCTGGCCGAGGCGCTGGACAAGACGCCGGCTTCGACGCTGTTCCAGGGGGCCGACGCCTATGGATCCCCGCAGGGCAGCCCGGCCATCGTGCCAGTGATGCGCGGGACCGAGACGCTGGGCTATGCCTATCTTGCCTCGGACTTCACGGCCTCGACCGGTTATTCGGGCAAGCCCATCCACATCCTCGTCGGCATCGACCCCACTGGCGTCGTGCAGGGCCTCAGCCTGGTCGAGCATCACGAGCCCATCGTCCTGATCGGCATCCCCGAAGAGCGGGTGCTGAAGGCCATCAACGGCCTGATCGGCGCCGATCTGGGCCGCGTCGCGGCCGGAGAGGCGCGGCCCCCGCAGGTGGACATCGTCGCGGGCGCAACCGTGACGGTGCTGGTGATGGGCGACAGCGTCGTGCGCTCGGCCGTGCAGCTGATCCGCTCGGGACGGCTGGGCGGCGTGGATGTCGCCACCGTTGCGCCCGAGGTGCAGCGCGAACTGGACCCCAGCGCGACCGCCCCCGCCGACTGGGAAACGCTGGTCGGCGACGGCTCGGTCCGGTCGCTGGTGATGACCGTGGGCGAGGTCAGCCAGGCCTTTCAGGCCGCGGGCCAGCCCCAGGCCGCTGCCCACCCCGAGACGAAGACCCCCGAGGACAGCTTCATCCAACTCTACATGGCGCCTGTTTCGGTGCCCGCCATCGGGACCAGCCTGCTTGGACAGCAGGCCTATGACCGGCTGGCCCAGCGGCTGAAACCCGGCCAGACGGCAATCCTTGTCGCGGGCGACGGGGCCTATTCCTTCAAGGGCTCGGGCTATGTGCGCGGCGGCATCTTCGACCGCATCGAGATCCTGCAGGATGGCCAGGGCATCCGTTTCCACGACCGCGACCACACCCGCTTGCCTGCGCTGGCCGCAAAGGGCGCGCCGCGCCTGCGCGAGATCGCCCTGTTCGTCGTCCCCGAGGGCGCGGGCCTGGACGTGACCAAGCCCTTCGAACTGCAACTGCTGGTGCAGCGTACAACGCAGGGCCGCGACAAGGCCACCCTGCCCTTCAACCTCGGCTATCAGTTGCCCGAGCAGTACCTGTTGCCCGCGCCCGAGCCGGAGCCGGTGGTGCAGCCTGCCCCCGAGCCCTCGGCCCAGACCACCGTCGGTGAGCCCTTGCCCGAGGATGACGGCCCGGCACTGTGGAAGACCATCTGGGACATGAACCGGGTGAACGTCGCCATCGCCGCCGTGGCGCTGGGCGCGTTGACGCTGATCTTCTTCTTCCAGGACCTGCTGGTGCGCCGGCCGGTGCTGTTCACTTGGGTCCGCCGGGCCTACCTGACCTTCACGCTGGTCTGGCTTGGCTGGCTGGTGAACGCGCAGCTTTCCGTCGTGAACGTGCTGACGTTCTTCAACTCGCTGCTGTCGGGCAATTTCTCGTGGGAGTATTTCCTCACGGCGCCGCTGGTCTTCATCCTTTGGGTCGCCGTGGCGGCGGGGTTGCTGTTCTGGGGCCGGGGGCCGTTCTGCGGCTGGCTCTGCCCCTTCGGCGCGCTGCAGGAACTGTCGAACACCATCGCCCGCAAGCTGCGCGTGCCGCAGTTCACGGTGCCCTGGGGCCTGCATGAACGGCTCTGGCCGCTGAAATACATGATCTTCCTCGGCCTTTTCGGGCTGTCGCTTTATTCGCTGGCCCGCGCCGAGGTTTATGCCGAGGTCGAGCCCTTCAAGACTGCAATCATCCTGAACTTCATGCGGGAATGGTGGTTCGTTCTGTTTGCGCTGGCCTGCCTGCTGCCGGGCCTGTTCATCGAGCGCTTCTACTGCCGCTACATGTGCCCGCTGGGCGCGGCGCTGGCGATCCCCGGACGGATGCGGATGTTCGAATGGCTCAAGCGCTGGCCGGAATGCGGATCTCCCTGCCACCGCTGCGCCAAGGAATGCCCGGTGCAGGCGATCCACCCGGAAGGCAACATCAACGTCAACGAATGCATCTACTGCATGCATTGCCAGGTGCTGTACCACGACGACGAGCGCTGCCCGCACATGATGACCGTCAAGGCGCGGCGCGAAAAGATCGCCCGCAGCGCCGGCCCGAAGATGCCCGACCTTGGCGGGAAGAAGGCCGCGAAGCCCGCGACCGGCGCGCTGGCCGGGACGCCCGTCGCCCGAACCTCCACCCCCGATCCCGCCGGCAAGGAGCCTCCGGCCTTCCGGGCGCAGAAACGCTTGGCCGAGCAGGCGGCGGGGACCACCACGTCAAACCCTCAAGGAGCTTGAGATGACCGAAGAAACCAGAACGGGGCTGAACCGCCGCCAGCTGCTGGGCAGCACCGTGGCGCTGGCCGCAGGGGCGGGCACCGTCGCCCCCCGTGCCCTGCTGGGCGCAGGTGCGGGGCTTGTCGCGGGCGGCATCGCCACCCAGGCCGCCGCGCAGGGCGAGGCCGGCGGGCAGAACCCCCATGTGGGCCCGGGCGAGCTTGACGAATACTACGTCTTCGTCTCGGGCGGCCATTCGGGCGAGGTCCGCGTCGTCGGTGCGCCCTCGATGCGCGAGCTGATGCGCATCCCCGTCTTCAACCGCGAAAGCGCCACCGGCTGGGGCCAGACCAACGAGTCGCGCAAGATCCTGCTCGACGGCATGACCCCCGAAAGCCGCGAGTTCATGGCCGACAAGGGCGGCATCTACCTGAACGGCGACGCCCACCACCCGCACCCGTCCTTCACCGACGGGACCTATGACGGGCGCTATGTCTTCATCAACGACAAGGCCAACACCCGCGTGGCGCGGATCCGGCTGGACGTGATGAAGACCGACAAGATCATCCAGCTGCCGAACCAGCACACGGTCCACGGGCTGCGCGTGCAGAAATACCCGCGCACCGGCTATGTCTTCGCCAATGGCGAGGACGGGGTGCCCCTGCCCAACGACGGCTCGGTGCTGGACGATCCGTCGCAGTATCACTCGATCTTCTCGGCCATCGACAGCGACACCATGGAGGTCGCCTGGCAGATCATCGTGGACGGCAACCTCGACAACGTGGACGCCGATTACCAGGGCAAGTACGCCTTTGCGACCTGCTACAACTCGGAAAAGGGCGTGAGCCTGCCCGAGATGACCGAAAAGGAGCAGGACTGGCTGACTGTCTTCGACCTCAAGGCCATCGAGGCCGCGGTGGCGGCGGGCGAGGGCCAGATGCTGAATGGCGTGCGCGTGCTGGACGGCAGGGGCGAGAACAACAAGCTGACCCGCTACATCCCCGTGGCGAACGGCCCCCACGGCATCAACACCGCCCCCGACGGCATCCACATCGTCGCCAACGGCAAGCTGTCGCCGACCGTCACCGTCTTCGACGTGCGCCGCTTCGACGACCTGTTCGCGGGCAAGATCGGTGGGCGCGACTGCGTCGTGGCGGAACCGGAACTGGGCCTCGGCCCGTTGCACACGGCCTATGACGGGCGCGGCAACGCCTATACCACGCTGTTCATCGACAGCCAGGTCTGCAAGTGGAACATCGAGGACGCTATCCGCGCCTATAACGGCGAGCAGGTGGACCCGATCCGGCAGAAGCTGGATGTCCACTACCAGCCCGGCCACAACCACACCTCGATGGGACAGACCAAGGAAGCCGACGGCAAGTGGCTCATCTCGCTCAACAAGTTCTCGAAGGACCGGTTCCTGAACGTGGGTCCGCTCAAGCCCGAATGCGACCAACTGGTCGACATCTCGGGCGACGAGATGCGGATCGTCCACGACAACCCGACCTTCGCCGAGCCCCATGACGCGACCATCGTCCATGCGTCGAAGATCAACCCCGTCCATGTCTGGGACCGCAACGACCCCTTCTTCGCGGATGCGGTGAAGCAGGCCGAGGCCGACGGCATCGACCTGACCATGGACAGCGAGGTGATCCGCGATGCGGCCGACCCCAGCAAGGTCCGCGTCTACATGACCTCGTCGGCGCCGGCCTTCGGGCTGGACAGCTTCACGGTCAAGCAGGGCGACGAGGTGACGGTCTACATCACCAACATCGACGAGATCGAGGACCTGACCCACGGCTTCTCGATCATCAACTACGGGATCAACTTCGAGGTCGGTCCGCAGGCCACGGCCTCGGTGACGTTCAAGGCCGACCGGCCCGGCGTCTACTGGTACTACTGCTCGTGGTTCTGCCATGCGATGCACATGGAGATGAAGGGCCGCATGCTGGTGGAGCCCGCCTCGGCATGACCCCCTTGTCCCGCCTTGCCCTGATGCTGACGGCCGCGACCCTCTGGGCCGCCCCGCTGGCAGCCGCCACCTGGCGGCCCGGCTCGGACGCCGAACTGGCGGACGCGCTGGCCGGGGCGGCGGCGGGCGACGAGATCATCCTGCGAGAGGGCCGGTGGACCGGCCCCCTCGTCATCGACAAGCCGCTTGTCCTGAGGGGCGAGCCCGGCGCGGTGGTGGACGGCGGCGGCGCAGGCCATGTCATCGAGGTCAACGCCCCCGACACCGTCGTCACGGGGTTGGAGATCACCCGTTCCGGCGCCGACCTGAACCGCATGGATTCCGGCGTGTTCCTGACCAAGAAGGCCACGCGCGCGCGGGTCGAGGGCAACCGCCTGACCGACAACCTGCATGGCATTCGTGTGCAGGGCGCGAAGGACTCGCTGGTCGCGCGCAACACCATCATCGGCCGCCTGGGCCGGCAGGCGGAACTGGGCAACGGCGTCACCGTCTGGAACGCCCCCGGCGCGGTGATCGAGGAAAACGACATCACCCAAGGGCGCGACGGCATCTTCGTCACGGTATCGAAGAAGAACGTCTTCCGCGCCAACCGGATGCGGAACACGCGCTTCGCCATCCACTACATGAACACCTCGGACAGCGAGGTGATCGACAACGACTCGCGCGACAACAGCATGGGCTATGCGATCATGTTCTCGGACCGGCTGCGCGTGACCGGCAACCGCAGCGAGAACGACCGCGACTACGGCTTCCTGTTCAACTCGGCCAACCGCTCGGTCCTGACCGGCAACACGGTGATCGGCCATCCCGCCTCGCCCGACCGCTGGCGGGACATGGGGCAGTCCAGCGAGGAGGGCGTTCCCGCCGCCGAGCCGGGCAGCGACCACGTCGCGCCGCAGAAATGCGTCTTCATCTACAACGCCAACAAGAACACCTTCACGGGCAACCGCTTTCAGGGCTGCGGCACCGGCATCCATTTCACCGCCGGGGCCGAGGGCAACAATGTGTCGCGCAACGACTTCGTGGGGAACCGCGTGCAGGTGAAATACGTGGGCACCCGGACCCTGGAATGGTCCGAGGATGGCGTGGGCAACTACTGGTCCGACAACGCGGGTTTCGACCTGGACGGAGACGGGCTGGCGGATTCGGTCTATCGGCCGAACGACATGGTGGACAAGGTGATGTGGACCGCCCCGCAGGCGCGGATGCTGCTGACCAGCCCCGCCGTGCAGATGATCCGCTTCGCGCAAAGCCGCTTTCCCGCCGTGCTGCCGGGCGGCGTCACCGACAGCGCGCCCCTGATGTTCCCCCATTCCGAAAGGCCGCTGCCATGAGCGATGCAACGGTGATCCTCGACGGCGTCCGCAAGTCCTATGGCGGGCGCGAGGTGGTCCACGACCTCAGCTACAGGCTGGCGCCGGGCGAGGTGGTGGCGCTGGTCGGCCATAATGGCGCGGGAAAGACCACGCAGATCAAATTGATGCTGGGGCTTGTCCGACCAGATGGAGGCATGCTGCAGGTGCTGAGCGCCGATCCTGCGCAGGGCCGCCATGCCCGGCAGGCCTTGGGCTACCTGCCCGAAAGCGTTCAGTTCCACCCCAGCTTCACCGCCCGCGAGACACTGGCTTTCTATGCTCGCCTCAAGGGCCTGCCCGCGCGCGGCCATGACGCGCTGTTCGCCCGCGTGGGGCTGGCCGAGGCTGCCGACCGCCCGGTGCGCGGCTATTCCAAGGGAATGCGGCAGCGGCTGGGCCTCGCACAGGCGATCCTGGGCCGCCCCCGCCTGCTGCTGCTGGACGAACCGACCTCGGGACTCGACCCCGCGCTCAGGCGCGAGCTTTACGGGATCGTCGCCGACCTCGCGCGGGAGGGGGCGACGGTGCTTCTGTCCTCGCATGCTCTGACGGAACTGGAAGGCCAGGCGGGCCGCGTCCTCGTCATGAACCGCGGCCGCCTGATCGCCGATGGCACGATGGAGGAACTGCGCCGGTTGGCCGGGCTGCCCTCGGTCCTGCGCTTCCGTGCCGACCATGCGCCGCAGGGCGCCGCCCGCCTCGGCGATCACTGGCAGGTCGAACTGTCCGAGGCGCAGAAACCCGCCGCCCTGCGGGCCGCGCTGGACGCAGGCGCCCGCGACATCACGCTGGAAGATCCCAGCCTCGACGACATCTACGCGCATTTCCTGCGCCGGGAGGCCGCATGACCACCGAAACCACATCCATTGCCATGCCCGCCATTCGCCGTGCCGCCATGCCGACCTCTCCCATCCTGACCATCGCCCGCCGCGAACTGGCCGAAGGGATGCGGAACCGCTGGGTCGTGTCCACCACCGTGCTGCTGGCGGCGCTGGCCTCGGCCATCGCGGCGCTGGGATCGGCGCCCACAGGGTCGACCTCGACCGGGGCGCTGGACGTGGTGGTCGTGGGGCTCGCAAGCCTGACGATCTTCCTTGTCCCGTTGATCGCGCTTCTGATCTCGCACAACGCCATTACGCGCGAGGCGGAAGGGGGCACGCTGCTGCTGCTGCTCAGCCACCCGCTGGCACGCTGGCAGGTGATCGCGGGCAAGTTCCTGGGGCAACTGGGCATCATGGCCTTTGCCACCGTGATCGGCTTCAGCTTCGCCGCCGCTTTCGTGGTCTGGCAGCACGGGGCCGAGGGCTGGCAGGCATTCGGCGCCATGACCGGGGCCTCGATCCTTCTGGGCGCGGTGTTCCTGTCGCTGGGGCTGCTGGCCTCGGCCTCGGTGCAGGAAAGCTCGACTGCCGCCGGAATTTCCATCGGGTTGTGGCTGCTGTTCGTGGCGATCTACGACATGGCGCTGCTGGCGGTCCTGGTCGCGCAGGGGGGTCATGCGATCCCTGGCTGGACCATGGACCTGGCGCTGGTGCTGAACCCGACCGACGCCTACCGGCTGCTGACTTTGGGCGAGGGCTCGTCCGCGATGCTGTCGGGCATGGGCGGGGTCTTCGACAACTCGGGCCTGACGCCCGGCGTTCTGGTCGGCGCGCTGGTCCTGTGGTGCGTCCTGCCGCTCGGCCTTGCGATGGCCGTCTTTTCGCGAAGGAACCTGTGATGAAACGCCTTGCCCTTGCCGCGCTTCTGGTCCTGTCGCTGGCTGGCTGCCGCGAGGAGACCGTGGCCTCGGCCCCACCGGTGACGCTGACGGCGGACGCGGTCGGCCGCTACTGTGGGATGAACCTGACCGAGCACGAGGGTCCCAAGGGACAGGTGATCCTGGCGGAAGGGCATGATCCCTTCTGGTTTTCCTCGGCGCGCGACACGCTGGCCTTCACCATGATGCCGGACGAACCCAAGGATTACGCTGCCGTCTATGTCTCGGACATGGGCCGCGCGGCAAGCTGGGCCGATCCGGGCGCCGACAACTGGGTCGAGGCGCGGCAGGCCTTCTATGTCGAGGGATCGGAGGCGCGGGGCGGCATGGGCGGGTCCGAGATCGTGCCCTTTTCCACCCGCGAGTCCGCGGAGGCCTTTGCCGCCGAGCAGGGTGGCACGGTCCTGGCCTATGCCGAGCTGACGCCCGAGCAGGTCCTGGGCGGCGGGGACGAGAACGGCGACGCGCCGATGGACGATCCCGAGGAGCAGGCCCATGCCGCGCATTGACCGTCGCCGGTTCATCACCATCACCGCTGCCATGGGCGTGGCGCTGGCCGGACGCCCTGCCCTTGCCGCGTCGCAGCCTGTCACATGGCGCGGCCAGGCGATGGGGGCCGAGGCCACGCTGATCCTGAACCATCCCGATCCCGCCCGCGCCGCCGCCATCCTGCGACGGGTGGAAGCCGAGCTGCGGCGGCTGGAAGGCATCTTCACGCTTTATCGCGCAGAGTCCGAGCTGTCGCAACTGAACCGGACAGGCGCGCTGGCTGCCCCCTCGCCTGAACTGGTCGAGGCGCTGCGGCTGGCGCAAACAGCACATGAAGCGACCGGCGGGCGCTTCGATCCGACCATCCAGCCGCTGTGGCGCGCTTATGCGACGGGCGCGGATGCAGGGGCCCTGGCCCGCGCACGCAGCCTCGTCGGCTTCCGCCGCATCGCCATGGGCGAGGACCGCGTCGTCCTGCCGCGCGGGATGGAACTGACGCTGAACGGCATCGCGCAGGGCTGCATTTCCGACCACATCGCCGCGATGCTGCGGGCGGAAGGCGCGGTGAACACGCTGGTGAACATGGGCGAGATCAGCGCCATAGGCGGCCGCAGCGCCGCAGCTCCCTGGCGGGTCGGCCTGTCGGGCGGCGGAGAGGTCGAGCTTGCCGACCGCGCGTTGGCCGTGACCGAGCCCTCGGGCCTCACCTTCGACGCCGAAGGCCGCCTGCCCCACCTGATCGATCCCGCTTCGGGTGCCCCTCGGGCCGACTGGCGGCGGGTCGCCGTGATCGCATCTCAGGCGGGGCTGGCCGATGCCCTGTCCACGGGCCTGGCCCTCGCCCCGGCACCCGTGATCCGCAAGGCCGTCGGCACCCTGCCCGGCATCCAGGTCCGCGCGCTGGACGCGCAGGGCCGCGAGAGCCTGTTCCACTGAGGCCGCCATGCCGGGCGAGATCCGCATGGCCCGCTGGACGCCCGCCTGGTTCGCGGCGGGTCTCGGGATGCTGTTCCTGGCGCTTGCCCTGATGGCCACCGGCCACGGCGCCCCCTTCGCCGCCTGGGAATCCGGCGAGAGCCGCGCCATCCTGCATCTGCTGGCCGTGGGGTGGATCGGGACGCTGATGATCGGCGCCTCGCTGCAGTTCGTGCCGGTGCTGACCGCAGTCCCCTTGGCGCTGGACTGGCTGTCCCCCTTGGCACTGGGCTCCTGGAACGGCGGCGCCCTGTCGCTGGCACTGGGCTTCTGGAAGGCCCAGCCCGGCGCCTTCACACTGGCTGCGGTGCTGCTGGCAATCGCGGCGGCCATGGCGCTGGCGATGCTGGCGCCTTGCGTGGCCCATGCGCTTGCCCGCGTGCCGCTGGCCCGGCTGCTGGCGCTGTCTCTGGCAGGCATGGCCGCGGCGGTGGCGCTAGGCGTGGCCTTCGCCTTGGCGCGCGCAGGAGTCGTTCCGTTGGCGCCCGGCCCTGCGCTGCGGCTGCTGCACGGCTTTCTCGGGCTGGGGCTGTGGTTCACGCTTGGCGCGATGGCGGTGTCGCTCCAGTTCCTTGCCATGTTCGGCCTTGCCCCCCAGCCCTCGCGCCGAAGCCTTGCGGCGCTGGCGGCGCTTGCAGCCATCACAACGTTGGCCGCCCTTGCCTTGCCTGCGGTCGGGCCGTGGCCCATGCTGGGCGCCGCCGTCGCGGCGGCTGCGCTATATCTTGGAACGGGCGCGCACATGAACAGGCAGCGCAAGCTGAAGAAGCCTGACGTGTCGCTGCGCGGCGGCTTGTGGGCTGCGGCCACGCTCGGACCTGCGGCGATGGTGCTGGTCGCCGCCGCGCTGGCCGGATCGCAAACGCTGGCGCTGGCGGGCGGCGTGATCCTGCTGCTGGGCTGGCTGTCGGGACTGACGCTGGCCTTCATCCCGAAGATCATCGGCTTCCTGACCTGGATGGAGGTTTTCGGCCCTCGCATGGGCCGCGATCCTGTCCCGCCCACGGCTGCCCTGACCGACGCCCGCCGCATCGCGCTTGGGCTTTCCCTCTGGGCCATGGGAACTGCTATCCTTGCCATCTCGCTTGCGCCCGGCGTCTCCCTGCTTGCCCAGGGCGCCACGATCCTGCTGCTGGCGGGCGCGGGCGTGATCGCTCGGGAGACGCTGGCCGTGCGGCGTCTGGCGCATCTGCCGCCCGACCCCTTGTCCATCCCGCCCTGCATCCTGCAGATCACCCCATGACCCGACCGGAGGACCAGATGAGCACGATCGTCACCCTGGACGTGCGCGCGATGCTCGCCTCGGGGCAAGAGCCCTTCTCGGCCATCATGCAGGCCGCCGACGCGCTCGGCCCCGACCAGACGCTGCGCCTGATCGCGCCCTTCCGGCCCGTGCCGCTGATCGGCGTCATGCGCCAGCGCGGCTTTTCCTTTGCCGAGCATCCGCTGGGCGGCGACGTCTGGCAGGTCGATTTCAGCCCTCCCCCCGGCGCGCTGTCGGCGGGCAGTTCGCTCGAAGCGGCGGACTGGCCTGCGCCCTCGCGGCTTCTGGACCTGACAGGGCTCGAGCCGCCCGAGCCGATGACCCGTATCCTCGCCGCGATCGAGGCGGCCCAGCCCGGCGAGGTGGTCTTCGCCCTTCTGGACCGGGAGCCGCTGTTCCTGCTGCCCCAACTCAAGGCGCGCGGCCATGCCTGGGTCGGCAACCACGCCGCCGACGCCAGCGGCTATCGGCTGCTGGTGCGGAGGGGCGCAGATGCCTGAAACGCTGCGGCGCGCCGTGTCTGCGGCGCTGGAATCCGTCATGGACCCCGAAACCGGCCTCAGCCTGCCTGCGATGGGCCTGATCTACGACATGCGGATCAGGGGAACCGAGGTCGAGGTCACGATGACCACCACGACGCGCGGCTGTCCTCTGACGGGGCTGCTGTCCACCGGCGTCGAGCACGCGCTGCTGTCGGTGCCCGGCGTTCGGACCGCGCGGGTCAACCTGACCTGGGACCCGCCCTGGGACGTGTCGCGGATGCGCGCCTGAGCCACGGTTACTTTTCCTTTTCGCGCGGGCTAGAAGAAGCGCGTCAGTTCCCAGCGGCGAGGCTGCGGCCCTTCCATGCCCAATGATCAGACCAGCGACCTCGGCGCGTTCGAGGGCCTCAGCCCCGAGGAGGTCCGCACGATCCTGTCGGGCACCAGCACCGTCCGGCTGGCTCCCGGCGATCCGCTGTTCCTGCAGGGCGACCCGGCCGACCGCTTCTTCCTGCTCAAGCAGGGCTGGCTGAAGGTCACGCAGGTCACGGCCGACGGCCAGAAGCTGATCGTCCGCATCGTCCACCCCGGCGAGTTCTTCGGCTTCGCCCCGGCGCTGCAGCGCGATGAATATCCCGGCAGCTGCGAGGCCATCGTGGACAGCGTGGCTCTGGTCTGGCCGCGCAACCGCTGGAAGGCCGTCTTGGGGGCCGCTCCCTCGGTCACGCTGTCGATCGTGCAGGCGATCGGGCGCAAGCTGGACGAGGCCCATGTCCGCCTGCGCGAGATGACCACCGAGGAAGCCGCCCGCCGAGTGGCGAACCTGCTGCTGCGGCTCTGGTCCGAGGCGGGCGAGAGCGCCATCGACACCGGCGGCGGGATCGAACTGCCCTATCCCCTGACCCGCCAGGACATCGCCGACATGAGCGGCAATACCCTGCATACCGTGTCCCGCATCATGGCCGCCTGGGAGACGCAGGGGGTGCTGGGGCGGGGGCGGCGCAAGGTCGTGATCGCCGATCTGGATGCGCTGAAGCAGCTTGCAGGTTTCGACGACTAGTTTGCGGCAGCGCAATCAACGGCCGGCCCCAAAGGCCTATGGTCCTTCGCAACGGGTGATTCCCCGTATGAAGGAGACAAGACGAATGAAACGTTCCATTCCCGTCGCGCTGGCGCTGGCCTTGTTTGCCGCTCCGGTCATGGCTGCCGACCACCGCGTCGAGATGCTGAACAAGGGCGAGGACGGTCCGATGGTCTTCCAGCCCGCCTTCGTGCAGGCCGAGGTCGGCGACACCATCACCTTCGTGCCCACGGACAAGAGCCATGACGTCGCCTCGATCAAGGGCATGCTGCCCGAGGGGGTCGAGGAGTTCAAATCCAAGGTGAACGAGGAATATGTCCTGACCGTCAGCGAGCCCGGCCTTTATGGCGTCCGCTGCACGCCCCACACCCCCATGGGGATGGTTGCGCTGATCCAGGCTGGCGGCGATGCTTCGAACTATGACGCGCTGGCCGAGGGCAAGCTGCCCAAGCGCGCCCGCGAGCGGCTGGACGCGCAACTGGCCAAGGTCACGCGCTGAGCCCTTTCGGTGGAATGCAGAAGCGGCCCTTCGGGGCCGCTTTCGCGTCTTTGCGGGGCAGGTGACGGCGATGGCAAGCGGACCCAGGCGTCCTTCGGGCGGCATCCCTCGCGGGCTGGCGCAGGGTGGGCCGGTGCTGTTGTCCTATGGCTTCCGGCCCTTTTTCCTGGGCGCGGGGCTATGGGCCGTCGCGGCGATGGCGCTGTGGATCTGGGCGCTGTCAGGCGGGCCGCAGCCGGGCGGAGCCTATGGCGCCGCGAACTGGCACATGCACGAGATGCTGTTCGGCTTCGCCTCGGCCGGGCTCGCGGGGTTCCTGATGACGGCGGTGCCGAACTGGACGGGGCGGATGCCGGTGTCGGGGGCGCCTCTGGCGGCACTGGCCGCGCTGTGGCTGGCCGGGCGGCTGATGCTGGCCGTTCCGCTGGGTGCATCATGGCTGGCGCTCGCTGTCGAGGCGCTGTTCCTGCCGGTCATGGCAGCGGTGTTCCTTACCGAGATCGTGGCAGGCCGGAAATGGCGCGACCTCAAGGTCGTGGGGCTTACGGCATTGATCGCCTTGGCCAACCTCGGCTTTCACGCGGCGGTCCTTGGCGGAGGGGACCCGAGGCTTGCCGCTCGCGCAGCCGTTGCCGGTTTCGTTGCGCTGATCCTGATCGTCGGCGGGCGGATCACACCCAGCTTCACCCGCAACTGGCTGGCGAAGAATCGGCGCAAGGCGCGGCCTGCCCCGACGGACCGACTGGATACAATGACGGTGGCGCTGTCCTCGGCGGTGCTGGGGCTTTGGGTGGTCCGGCCCGACAGCCTGGCGGTCGGCTTGGGTGGGCTTGCCGCGGCGGCGTTGAACCTGCTGCGGCTGGCGCGCTGGCAGGGCTGGCGCGTCACCGAGCCGATGGTGCTGGCGCTGCATGGGGGCTACCTGATGGTCGCCCTCGGCTTCGTGGCCATTGCCGCTGCCGCCTTGGGTGGGATGAGCCATGCCGCAGCCCTGCATGTTTTCGCCATCGGCGCCATCGGCGGCGAGATGCTGGCCGTGATGACCCGCGCCAGCCGCAGCCACACGGGCGCGGACACCGACGCAGACCCGCTCGCGATCCTCAGCTTTGTCGCCATCATGCACGCCGCTGTGGCGCGAGCGGCGGCGGATTTCGTAGCTTACGATACCCTTGTCATGGTGGCGGGGCTGTCATGGATCGCGGGTTTCGGGCTCTTCACCCTCGGCCATGCTCGTCTGCTGGCCGCCACTCGCCGGGTGCGCTAGCGCGGCATCCGGCGGTATTCGAAGGGTGGCGGCGCCACGCTGGTTTCCGCCGCGATCAGCGCATCCAGCGCCGCGCGGTGGGGCGAGCGGCGGCAGACCGGATCGGTCGCCCGTGCGTCCCCCGCGATCGCCATCGCCTGGCAGCGGCAGCCGCCATAGTCGGTGTCGCGCCGGTCGCAGGCCTGGCACAGCTCGGGCATCCAGTCGGTGCCACGGAAGGCGTTGAAGGCCGGGCCACCGTTCCAGATCTCGGCCAGCGGAGTCGTTACGACGTTCTGGAACTGGAGCCCCGGGATGATCTCGGCCGCGTGGCAGGGCAGCACCTTGCCGTCGGGGGCGATGTTCAGGCCGGTCGAGCCCCAGCCGTTCATGCAGGCCTTGGGAAAGTCCGCGAAGTAATCCGGCGGCACGAAGTCGATGGCGAGCCTGCCCGCATAATCCGCCCGCGCCTGCGCGACGGTGCGCTTGGCCTCCTCGACCTGCTCGCGCGTGGGCTGCAGCGCGGCGCGGTTCTTTAGCGCCCAGCCCTGGAACTGGACGCAGGCGATCTCGATCCGCCGGGCGCCAAGCTGGTGCGCCAGCGCAATGGTGGCGGCCAGATCGCCGAGGTTGTGGCGGTGCATCACCGCGTTGATCGTCAATGGAAAGCCGATCCGGGCGATTTCGGCGGCAACCAGCATCTTGCGGTCGAAGCCGCCCTTGTAGCCGCCGACATGATCCGCGATCCCGGCGTTCACCCCCTGGACCGACAGTTGCACGTGGTCGAGCCCCGCGGCGTCGAGTTCGTCTAGCCGCCGGCCCGTCAGCCCGATGCCCGAGGTGATGAGGTTCGTGTAAAGTCCTGCTTCGCGCGCCGCCGCAACGATCTGGACGAGATCGGGACGGGATGCGGGCTCTCCACCCGAGAGATGCAGTTGCAGCACGCCGAGGTCGGCGGCCTGTCTAAAGACCTCGGCCCATTGCCCGGTCGTCAGCTCGCCCTCGCGCCGCGTCAATTCCAGCGGGTTCGAGCAATAGGGGCAGGCCAGCGGGCAGCGGTGGGTCAGTTCGGCCAGCATCGCCAGAGGAGGCTCGGGCCGGGGCCTGACCGGCTGAACCGGGATGGGGGTGGGATGCACCACGGTCATGTCGCCTCCACCAGCCGGCGCGCGGCCATGTCGTCGAGGAACTCGATCACGTCGGCCTCGATCATCTCGACCGGCGCGGCATAGCGTTCCGCAAGGGCCGCGCTGATTGTGGCGATGTCGCGCGTCCCGTCAACCTCGGCCAGCACCGCCTGCCCCACTTGATCGAGGATCAGCGCGGTTTCCGGCCCCAGCAGCACCGGCACGCCCCGCACGCGGTCGTGGTGCAACCGCACCCCCCGGGGCAGGAAGGGGCGGTCAGCGGGTGTCATCCCCTGCCCTCCAGCAGGCCCTCGCCGGGTCGCCAGCCGCCCGGCGGGATGCGGCCCGGCGCCACATAGGCCGAATGCAGCGCATCGAGTTGAGCCCACAGAACGTCCGTCTTGAAGGTCAGCGCGGCGGCGGCCATGTCCTGCTGCTCGTCGGTGCGGGCGTTCTCCAGCACCCAGGCGAGCCCGAAGGCCACGTCCTTGGGCGCCTCGGACAGGCGGTGCTGGAAATAGCTTATCGTCTGCGGATTGGCGAAATCGTAATGCGCCAGCAGCCCGGCGATGCGCTGTTCGTGGATCGCGGGCGCGAAAAGCTCGGTCAGCGAGGAGGCCACGGCCGCCAGCAAGGGCTGTTCGCGCACATAGCGGACATAGGCATCCACGGCAAAGCGCGTGGCCGGCAGCACGCCGCGGGTCGAGGCCACGTAATCGGGATCAAGCCCCACTCCTTCCGCCAGCCGCAGCCACCGCCAGATGCCGCCCGGTTGGTCCGCGGTCCCGTCGTGATCCTCGATCCGGGACCGCCAGGCGCGGCGCAGGTCGGGGTCTTCCACGCGGCTCATGAAGGCCGCGTCCTTCATGGGGATTCGGGACTGGTAGTAATAGCGGTTGATGACCCAGGCGCGCACCTGATCGATGGTGCAGCCGCCGCCGTGCAGCAGCGCATGGAAGGGGTGCTTGTCATGATAGCGCTCGGCACCGATGCGGCGCAGGCGCGCCTCGAGGGCCGAGCGGTCGGGCGTGGCATCGTTCACAGGATGATCTCCATCCCGTCGCGGGCGAGTTCCCAGCCCGCCGCGTCCAGTTGGGCGCGTTCGGGCGATCCGGGCTGCAGCACGGGGTTGGTGTTGTTGATATGGACGAAGATGCGGCGAGTGCCGGTCAGGCCCGCCAGCCGCGCGATGCTGCCCTCGGGACCGGACATCGCCAGATGCCCCATGCGCGCCCCGGTCTTGGCGCCCGTCCCGCTGCGGGCCATGTCATCGTCGGCCCAGACCGTGCCGTCGAACATCAGCAGGTCGGCGCCCTTGAGCCGCGCCAGCAAGTCATCCGACACCCGGGCGCAGCCGGGGACATAAAAGACGCGGCGGCCCAGAGCTTCGAGCATCAGGCCCACCGTCTGCTCGCCCATCAGGGCGGTGTCGGGCTCGCCTTCCTCAAGGTACAGCGCCACCTTTCCGGGAACGGCGAAGGCGGTGACGCGCAGGCCCGGCAGAGGCTCGAAGGGCTCGTCCAGAGCGATCGGGGACCTGCGGACGTGATCGGGATTCAGCACGCGGAAGATGGGCTGGTCCAGGATCCCCAGCGTCGTGGGCGTCGCATGGATCGTGAAGGGCGTGCTTTCGCGCAGGCTCAGCAGCCCCGCGACATGATCGACGTCGCCGTTCGTCAGCACCACGGATTTCACCGGACTGCCGCGCAAGGCGGGCGGATGCAGGTCGCAGGCATCAAGCTGCGCGCGGATGTCGGGCGAGGCGTTCAGGATGACCGCCTGCCCGCCCGAACTGACGGCGACCGAGGACTGCGTCATCGGCGCGACGCGGCCCGCGCGCGCGTCATTGCAATTCGCACAGCCGCAATTCCATTGGGGCAGCCCCCCACCGGCGGCTGCCCCAAGTATCGTGAGCTTCATTCCGAAGGCGCGTCAGAGAACGTCGCGGGCGTCGCGATCATCCTCGGCCGGACCGTACATGTTGATTTCCATCCCGCACTTCACTTCGCGCGCCTTGGGTTTCGACCAGGTCATGCGTTGCTCCTCCTATGGCATGAGGCTGCAGGGTCGGGGCGGGTCCGCCCGTTGTCAATCGCCGTGAAAAAGCCTCAGCCTTTGGTCGCAGGGTCGTGCGGGGCAACCCGCCAATGAAAAAGGCCGGCCCTGAGGGACCGGCCTTTCTGTCATGTCGAGGGAAACTCAGGCGCCCTTGAGGGTCTTGGCAACCTCGGCGGCGAAGTCTTCCTCTTTCTTCTCGATGCCCTCGCCCACGGCGACGCGGGCGTAAGCGGTCACCTCGACGCCCGCGTCCTTCGCGGCCTGAGCCACGGTGACATCGGGGTTGATGACGAACTTCTGGCCCAGCAGGGTCACTTCCTCGAAGAACTTGGACATGCGGCCCACGATCATCTTCTCAATGACGGCTTCGGGCTTGCCCGACTCGCGCGCCTGCTCGGTCAGGACCGTCTTCTCGCGCTCGACCAGCGCCGGGTCCAGGTCAGCCTCGGACAGCGAGGCGGGCGAGGTCGCGGCGATGTGCATGGCGATCTGCTTGCCGATCTCCTGCGCCTTGGCGGCGTCACCCTTCAGGGCGACCAGGACGCCGATCTTGCCCATGTTCGGGGCGGCGGCGTTGTGGACGTAGGACACCACGTTCTCGCCCTCGACCGTGACCAGGCGGCGCAGGGTCATGTTCTCGCCGATCTTGGCGATGGCGTCGGTCAGGACCTCGCTGACGGGCTTGCCGTTCAGCTGGGCCGCGGCCAGCGCTTCGGTCGAGTCAGCCGTCAGGCCGACCTGCGCGATGTCGCGGACCATGCCCTGGAAGGCTTCGTTCTTGGCGACGAAGTCGGTTTCCGAGTTCACCTCGACGGCCACGCCCTTGCCACCCTCGACGGCGACGGCGACCAGGCCCTCGGCGGCGATGCGGCCGGATTTCTTGGCGGCCTTCGCCAGGCCCTTGGTGCGCAGCCAGTCAACGGCGGCTTCCATGTCGCCCGAGGTTTCCTCAAGCGCCTTCTTGGCGTCCATCATGCCCGCGCCGGTCGATTCGCGCAGCTCTTTCACCATCGCGGCCGAGATAGCCATGTGGTTGTCTCCCTTGTCTTGGAACAGGTCAGGCGGGGCATATCCCCGCCTGATGAAGGTCTGGTGATAGAAGGTCGATCAGGCGTCGGCGGCGGTCTGCTCGGCCGCGGGTTCGGCCGCGTCGATGCCGTCGAGTTCCTCGACCGGGGCGTCGGTCAGCGCGCCCAGGTCAACGCCGGCGGCGCCCATCTGCGCGGTCATGCCGTCCAGCGCGGCGCGGGCGACCAGGTCGCAATACAGCGCAATGGCGCGGGCCGCGTCGTCGTTGCCCGGGATCACGTGGTCGATGCCCTTGGGCGAGCAGTTGGTGTCCACGATGGCGACGACCGGGATGCCCAGCTTGTTGGCTTCCTGGACGGCCAGGTCTTCCTTGTTCACGTCGATGACGAACAGCAGGTCCGGCAGGCCGCCCATGTCGCGGATGCCGCCGAGGCTGGCCTGCAGCTTGGCCTGCTCGCGCTCCATCCCGAGACGCTCTTTCTTGGTCAGGCCCTCGGCGCCGGCCGCCATCGCCTCGTCGATCGCCTTGAGACGCTGGATCGACTGCGAAACGGTCTTCCAGTTGGTCAGCGTGCCGCCGAGCCAGCGGTGGTTCATGTAGAACTGCGCCGATTTCTCGGCCGCGTCGGCCACGGCGCGCTGCGCCTGGCGCTTGGTGCCGACGAACAGCACACGGCCGCCCTTGGCGACAGTGTCACGGATCACCTGCAGCGCGCGGTCCAGCAGCGGGACGGTCTGCGTCAGGTCCAGGATGTGGATGCCGTTGCGGTCGCCGTAGATGTATTCGGCCATCCGCGGGTTCCAGCGCTGGGTCTGGTGACCGTAGTGAACGCCAGCTTCCAAGAGCTGACGCATGGAGTATTCAGGAAGCGCCATGTCCATTCCTTTCCGGTTTGCGCCTGGGGCAAGGGATCTCAGGGGCAGCGCCCCCAACCGGTGGACCCGGACGGATTTCTCCCGTCCAAGGCCCGCCCTCGCCTGTGAAGTGCGCGCCAGATAGGGGCAAACGGCGGCAATTGCAAGCGCCCCCCGCCCTTCATCGGGGCTTGCGAGGGGAACAGCCTTGCACTAAACGGACCCCACTGCACCCGTAGCTCAGCTGGATAGAGTGCTGCCCTCCGAAGGCAGAGGTCACAGGTTCGAATCCTGTCGGGTGCGCCAGCTTCCCCCCGTGAATGACAGTTCGAAATCGCGACCGCTGGCGACATGCGCCGCGGTGCCGGTCCGCTTCCAAGGCCTTGAACCGCCTTTCCGATCCTTGCTGCCGGAACCCTGCGCCGCCTCGCGCGGTTGGCATGACGAAGCAAGCCTCTCTTGAGAAAAGGAAAGCCGTCATGAACTCGATCATCTATCTTGTCGGCCTGGTCGTCGTCGTCCTGTTCATCCTGTCGCTTCTGGGCCTGCGGTGATGGACCGGGACGAGCAGAGGATCCGCTCGGCGGCCGCGCCCGCCGCCGCCTCTGACAGATCCTATGTCGATTGGGGCGCGATCCTGGCGGGCACGGTGATCGCCGTGGCGCTGTCGGCCGTCTTCACGGCCTTCGGGGCGGCGGTCGGGCTTGGCTCGATCTCGGCGCAGCCCGGTGAAGGGCTGGGCTTCGGCTCTGTCATCCTGGCCGGGCTGTTCATCGTCGTGACGATGGTGCTGGCCTACATGGCGGGCGGCTACATCGCCGGGCGGATGCGGCGGCGCGTGGACGGCGCCTCGCCCGAGGAATCGGCCGCGCGCGACGGCATCCATGGCCTTGCCGTCTGGGGCGTTGGCACGATCATCGGCTCGATCATGCTGGCGAGCGTCGTGTCCGGCACGCTGAACGCCGCGGGCTCGGCCGCCTCCACCGCAGTCGAGGCCGCGGGCTCTGCCGTGGGCGGCGTTGCACAAGGTGCGGGCGCCGTCGCGGGCGGCGTGGTTCAGGGTGCGGGCCAGCTGGTCGGTGGCGCCGCGCAGGCGCTTGGCGGTGCGGCCGCCGGGGCGGGCGCGGCGGGCGCCGCCGGAAGCGAGGGCGGCGGGGACCTGCTGGCCGGCCTGCCGAATCCCGTCGACTATGTCACCCACAACCTGCTGCGCAGCCAGGCTGCCGCGCCCGACCAGTTCTCGAACGAGAACATCCGGAGCGAGATCGGCAACATCCTGGCCAATGTCATCCGCACGGGCGAGATCACCGACCAGGACCGCGCCTATCTGGAAACCGCCATCGCCGCGCGCACCAACCTGAGCCAGCCCGAGGTCACCGCACGAATCGACCAGGCCGTGACATCGGTCCAGCAGCTGCGCTCGGACGCCGAGCGTGCGGTGGAGGAGGCACGCGCCGAGGCGCAGCGCCTGCGCGACGAGGCGGCCGCCCAAGCCGAGCAACTGAAGCAGCAGGCCATCGAGGCGGCCGAAACCGCGCGCCGTGCTGGCGTCCTGTCGGCCTTTGCGCTGGCGGCCTCGGCCCTGATCGCGGCGGCCGCGGCCTTCATCGGCGCGCAGAAGGGCGGCCGCGCCCGCGACGAGGGCCGCATCTGGGGCGGGCTCACCCACAGGCCCCTGCGGCCCCGCTGAGGGACCGCCGCATGACCGGACGGGCCGCCCTTGTGCGGCCCGTTGCCATTTTTTCCCGGTTTTGCGGGTGGCGCTTGGGGGCTGGCTGGGTTAGTCCGCGCCGAAATCGAACACAGGCCTTCCGACATGGACATCCGCAACATCGCCATCATCGCCCACGTCGATCACGGCAAGACGACGCTGGTGGACCAGCTTCTCCGCCAGTCCGGCAGCTTCCGCGAGAACCAGGCCGTCGCCGAGCGGGTCATGGATTCGAACGACATCGAGCGGGAGCGCGGCATCACCATTCTCGCCAAGGCGACCTCGGTCGAATGGAAGGGCACGCGCATCAACATCGTGGACACGCCCGGCCACGCCGATTTCGGCGGCGAGGTCGAACGCATCCTGTCCATGGTGGACGGCGTCTGCCTGCTGGTGGACGCGGCCGAAGGGCCGATGCCGCAGACGAAATTCGTGACCTCGAAGGCTCTGGCGCTGGGGCTGCGTCCCATCGTCGTGCTGAACAAGGTGGACAAGCCCGCTGCCGAGCCCGACCAGACGCTGAACGAGGTCTTCGACCTTTTCGCCAACCTCGGCGCCTCGGACGAGCAGCTGGACTTCCCCCATGTCTATGCCTCGGGCGTGAACGGCTGGGCGGACGAGACGATGGAGGGCCCGAAGACGGACATGAGCGCCCTCTTCGACCTGATCCTGCGCCACGTCCCGGCCCCTGCGCAGATTGCCCGCAAGGACGAGCCCTTCCAGATGCTGGCCGTGACCCTTGGCGCCGACCCCTTCCTGGGCCGCCTGCTGACGGGCCGGGTCGAGGCGGGCACCGCGCGCGCGGGCGACACGCTGAAGGCCTTGTCGCGCGAGGGCGACCGGATCGAGCAGTTCCGTGTCTCGAAGATCCTGGCCTTCCGCGGCCTGACCCAGACCGCCATCGACGAGGCCGTCGCCGGCGACATCGTGACCCTTGCCGGCATGGCCAAGGCGACCGTCGCCGATACGCTGGCCGCACCCGAGGTTGATGCGCCCTTGCAGGCCAAGCCCATCGACCCGCCGACGATCAGCGTGACCTTTGGCATCAACGACTCGCCGCTGGCGGGCCGGGACGGCAACAAGGTCCAGTCCCGCGTCATCCGCGAGCGGCTGATGCGCGAAGCGGAAACCAACGTCGCCATCCGCGTCGAGGACACACCCGGCGGCGAGGCCTTCGTCGTCTCGGGCCGGGGCGAGTTGCAGATGGGCGTCCTGATCGAGAACATGCGCCGCGAGGGCTTCGAGCTGTCGATCAGCCGCCCCCGCGTGATCTTCCGCGAGGAGGACGGCCAGCGGCTGGAACCCATCGAGGAAGTCATCATCGACGTGGACGACGACTACACCGGCGTTGTGATCGAGAAGCTGACCGGCGACCGCAAGGGCGACCTGGTCGAGATGCGCCCTGCCGGCCACGGCAAGACCCGGATCGTCGCCCATGTGCCCTCTCGCGGCCTGATCGGCTATCAGGGCGAGTTCATGACCGACACGCGGGGCAACGGCGTGCTGAACCGCATCTTCCACGACTGGGCGCCCTACAAGGGCCCGATCCAAGGCCGCCGCCAGGGCGTGCTGATCTCGATGGAGGACGGCGTGTCCGTCGCCTACGCGCTGTGGAACCTGGAAGAGCGCGGCAAGCTGTTCATCGGCGCGCAGGAACAGGTCTACCAAGGCATGATCATCGGCGAGCACTCGCGCGACAACGACTTGGAAGTGAACCCGCTCAAGGGCAAGAAGCTGACCAACGTGCGCGCCTCGGGCACGGACGAGGCGGTGCGGCTGACGCCCCCCGTGCGGATGAGCCTGGAAGAGGCCATCGCCTATATCGACGACGACGAGCTGGTCGAGGTGACGCCCAAGATCGTGCGCCTGCGCAAGCGCTATCTGGACCCGCACGAACGCAAGCGGCAAGCTCGCGCAGACAGCTGAGTCGCCGGGTGCGTTTTCGGGAACGAAAACGCACCCCGATTCTTCTGATAGATATGAGCGGGTGACGAGATGCCGGCCAGAATGGCGATGGATCTTCTTATGCGCGCGGCTGTGCGCAGGGTGATCGCGGCCGAGCCGCCATGCTGCGAGCCTGAAAGCCTCGCGGCAGAAACGGGCGTGGACCCGGAACTCGCACGCACACTTCTGCCCTCGACCGAGGCGGTGCTGAAGGCAATCGCGGAAAGCGCATTGCGGCGGCAGCTCGATCACATCACCCGCAAGCTGGGCGCCGTTTCAAGCGAAACCCCGGCCGAGCAGCTGATCGCACTGGGGCGGGCCTTTGTCGGCTGGGCGGCCGAGAACAAGGACGACTTCCGCCTGCTGAATTCTCCGCTGCTGAACCGCGTGATCGCCGAGGACGAGATCCGGTGCTATCATCAGGCGCTGCAGCAACTGACCATCTCGATGCTTGGCCGTGCCCGCGATCAGGGGCAGTTGCGCAATGACATCGATCCGATGCTGTTGTCCCTGGTGGCGCGCGCCTTCACCTACGGGCTGGCGCGGCTCTGCGTGGACGACCAGTTGGGCTTCTGGCTGCCGAACCAGGACGATCTCGACGAGAACGCCCGGCTGAACACGGCCTTGGAGACGATGGCCGATATCCTCCTGGTCGGCTGGAACCCGGATCAGCCCATCCGTTCCGAGGCATAGCCGCCCGGACTTGCCGGGAACACGACCGTCCGGTTCCCGTTCAGGAACACGCGGTGATTGATATGCGCGTGGATGGCGCGGGACAGCACCTGCGCCTCGACATCGCGGCCTAGGCTCACGTAGTCCTCGGGGCTTTGGGCGTGGGTGACCCGGATCGTGTCCTGTTCGATGATCGGGCCTTCGTCGAGGTCGGGCGTGACGTAATGCGCCGTCGCCCCGATCAGCTTGACGCCCCGGTCATAGGCCTGCCGATAGGGGTTCGCGCCCTTGAACGAGGGCAGGAACGAATGGTGGATGTTGATGACCCGGCCTTCCATCCGCGCGCAGACGGCTTCGGACAGGACCTGCATGTAGCGGGCCAGCACCACAAGCTCGGTCCCGGTCTCGTCGATCAGCGACATCAGCCGCGCCTCGGCCTCGGGCTTGGACTGCGGCGTGACGCGAATGTGGTGGAAGGGGATGTCGTGGTTCACCACCAGCTTCTGGTAGGTGAGGTGGTTCGAGACGACACCCGCGATGTCGATCGGCAGCGCGCCGATGCGCCAGCGGTAGAGAATGTCGTTCAGGCAATGGCCGAAGCCCGACACCATCAGCAGCACGCGCATCCGGTGCGCGGCCTCGTGGATCGCCCAGTCCATGTCGAAGGGACCGGCGATGGCGGGAAAGGCCTCGCGCAGTTGCGCGGTGGTGGCGCCGGTCTCGCTGCGAAAGCTTACGCGCATGAAGAAGCGGCCGTTCGCCTGATCGTCGAACTGCGCCGAGTCGGTGATGTTGCAGCCGTTCTCGGCCAGGAAGCCCGCGACGGCGGCCACGATCCCGCGACGCGAGACGCAGGTGACGGTCAGGACGAAATCGGTCAACGCCTGCCCCGGATCAGATCTGCTTCTCGGGCATCTGGACGACCAGTCCGTCCAGTTCGGGCGTGACCTTGATCTGACAGGTCAGGCGCGAACGCTCGGCGTCGGGCTGCCAGGCGAAGTCGAGCATGTCGGCTTCCATCGGGTCCTTGGGCGGCAGCTTTTCGACCCATTCAGGCGCGACATAGACATGGCAGGTCGAGCAGGCGCAGGCGCCGCCGCAGTCGGCCTCGATGCCCGGAATGCCGTTGTCGCGGGCGCCTTCCATGACGGTCATGCCCGGACGGACATCCACCTCGTGCCGGGTGCCGTTCCATTCGATATAGGTGATCCTGGCCATCAGCGCTGTCCTTTGTCTGCCGCGATGGGGATAGGCGATGCGCCCGCGGATGAAAAGATCCGAGCTTGCCTGTCACCCGCGCATGGCGCCCGCTGAAGGCTCAGGCCTTCTCGGCCACGAGCTTTTCCACCGCGGCGATGATCGCGCCCACGGACGAGATGTCGAAATCCGATTGCTCGGGCTCGTTGGCGTTGAAGGGGATCGAGATGCCGAAGGCTTCCTCGATGGCGAGAACCGCCTCCACGAGGGCGAGGCTGTCGATGCCCAGATCGGCCCGCGTGGATCCAAGGGTGATCTGACCGGGGTCCAGCATCGCCTGTTCAGCCACGATGGCGATGACGCGGTCCCTGACGCTTTGGCTCATGGGATCGTCCCTTCAGTCCTTCTGCATCAGGCGGGCCACGGTTTTCTGCAGTTCCGCGAATTGCGCGGCCAGACGCGGCAGGCGGCGGATCGCCTTGTTGATCTCGACCTGCGTTTCCATCTTCACGGCAGGCGAGCCGAGGATCACGCGGCCCCCCGGCACGTTGGTGAAGATCTTGCTGGCACCGCCCGCGATCACATCATCGCCGATGAAGATATTGTCGCTGACCCCGCATTGCCCGGCCAGCACCACCCGGTCGCCGATGCGGACCGAGCCCGCGACTCCCACCAGCCCGCACAGCAGGCAGTCGCGCCCGACCTGCACGTTGTGGCCGATCTGGACCAGGTTGTCGATCTTGGTGCCCGAGCCGATTGACGTCGCCCGGATCGTGCCGCGGTCGATGGTGGCGTTGGCGCCCACCTCGACATCGTCGCCCAGGCGCACGCCGCCAAGCGAGTGGATGCGGACCCAGTGCTGCTCGCGGAGGTCGCCGCGATGGCCCAGGGTGTGGCGGATCTCCTCGATGCCCGAGACTTCGGGCGTGACGAAGGAAAAGCCGTCGCCGCCGATCACCGCGCCGGGCTGCAGGATCAGCCGCGCGCCGGCGGTCACGCCATGGGCGATGCGGGCGCCCGCGTGGATCAGCGCGTCCTCGCCCAGCACGCTGTCCGCGCCGATGCTGACATGGGCGGCGATGCGGGCCCGCGCCCCGATACGGACGCGGGGGCCGATCACCACGAAGGGGCCGATCGCCACGTCCTCGCCGATTTCGGCCGAGGGGTCGATCACGGCGGCCGGATGGATGCCGGGGACGATCTCGGGGCCTGGGTCCAGCGCGCGGGTCAGTCCCGCCATGGCCAGCCGCGGACGCGCGACGATCACGGCACCGGACAGGCGCAGCGCCTCGGGGTCCATTCCTTCGGCGATCAGGGCCGCCGCGCCGGGCGCAAGCGCCGCCGCATATTGGGGCGCCATCGCCATGGCGATCACCGCGCTGCCACCTGACGCGGCACCCGCCTGCGCGGGTTCGGCCGCGCCCGTGATCCTCAGCGCGCCATCTCCCCACAGTTGCGCGTCCAGCGCGCGGGCCAGTTCCGCCAGGGTTATCGCCATGGATGCCCTCCTTGCAGGAACGGTCCTACCGGTTCGAGGCGAGTGTTTCCACCCCGCCCGCCTTCTGCAGCGCGGCCCAGACCAGATCGTCCCGGTTGTAGACATCGGGGAAACGCCGGATCGTGCCGTCCTCGTCCGCGATGGTGGTGAAATAGACCAAGTGCACCGGCAGGGGTTCGGTCTTCAGGAACCGCTCGCGGCCGGACTTTCGCGCGCCGGCGTAGGTCGCAGCAGGGTCGGCGGCGGCACCTTCCAGCAGCACATGGGCCAGGTCCACCGGCTTCTGCACCCGGATGCAGCCGTTGGAAAAGGCACGGGTGCGTTCCCCGAACAGCCCCTTCGAGGGCGTGTCGTGCAGGTAGATGTTCATAGGGTTCGGAAAGATGAACTTCACTTCGCCCAGGGCATTGTCATCGCTTGGCTTCTGCCGCAGGCGATAAGGAAAGTTCTTTGCGGTATAACGGGAAAAGTCGATACCGTCGCGGGCCACCACCCTGCCCCGGCTGTCCACCACGTCGAGATGCGACACCGCATGGCGGTTCTTCTGCAGGCGGGGCAGGTAGTCGCGGATCGCCATGGACCGCGGGACGTTCCAGCTCGGGTTGACGACGACGTTCTGCAGCACGTCCGAGAACTCGGGCGTGCGCCAGTCCTCCTTGTCCTTGCCGATCACGGCGCGGCTTTCGAAGATCGTGCGGCCACCCTCCATCACGCGCACGTTGAATTCGGGCAGGTTCACCCAGAGCATGCGGGCGTTCATGTCGTGGCCGTTCAGCCAGCGCATCCGCTCCAGCGCGATCAGCAGGTCGCGGGGGGCCGCGCCGGGGCCGCCGTTCAGGCGCTGGACGGTGCGGGGACCCGCGATCCCGTCCGGACCGAGCCCCACGCGGGCCTGGTAGGCGGCGACCTGACGGGCAAGGGGCTCGTCGAACAGGTCAGGCTCGCCGCTCTCGGCGGCAAAGCCCATCGCGGCCAGACGGGCGCGCAGGAGGGCCACGGCCTCGTCGCGCATCCCTTCGCGCCAGACACCCTCGGGCACCAAGGGCACATCGGCGCCGACCACCGGGCCGATGCGCGCGGCAAGGGCCTGCTGCAAGGCGAGATACCCGCCGTTCCGGGGCGGCACCTCGGCCAGCATGGCGGCGGGATCAGAGGCAGCAACGAAGCGCGCCAGAAGCTCCTCGGTCGGGACGCGGATCACGTCCCGCCTGTTTTCCGGGTCAATGCGGCGGGGGTTCAGGATGCCGCCGCCCACGTCATGGGTCCATCTGGCAAAGGCCTTGGCAAAGGCGACCTCGGCCTGGGCGTCCGTCCGGCCCTCCAGCCCCTGCAACTGCTCGACGCCATAGATCGCGGGCAGGCCGTGGGCCGGGGCCTGCGCCGCCGCCTCGATCAGCGCGATGCGGCGAGGCGCGGCCTCCGGGGCGGTGAAGACGGGCGCAAGCGCCGTCGAGCCGTACCAGGCAGCCAACCCCGGCTGGCGGGCGACGCCGCGAGCCAGTTCCCATTGCTCGGGGGTGAAGTCGAGCCGCGGCGCAGGCGCGGCGGCCTGCGCCGCCCAAGGCAGCGTGGCGGACAGCAGAATTGCGCGGACGAGGCGCGACAGGATGGACTTGGACGACAGCAACTGACTCGACCCCGCAGGCTTGTGCTTCTTCCTTATGGGGTCTTGCCGCCGGCCTGAACCCCGTCGAGTGCAGCATTTCTGCCGAACCCGTTGCGCCCAAGCGACACCCTGCCCCTTGCTCTTCGGACCCATTCTAGGGCCTCGGCGAGTTTTCGCCTATACTGGCGCCAAATCGCCGCCCTCTGGAACTCACAGTTCCGCAACCGGCCGGAGAGTGACATATTCTTAAGCAATCCGGGGCAAACCCGGACAAGCCAGAAGCTGGCATAGACAAACGCGTAGGACAGGCGGATCTGAACATGACCTTCGAATTCTCGCGACGCGGCATTCTCGGCGTGTTCGCAGCGACGACCGTCGCGGCGGCTCCTGTGATGGCCAATGCCTTTGGTGTGGTTCGCGGAGCAGGCAACTATCGCCGCATCCGCATGTATTCGGGCCGGACCGGCGAAAGCATCGATACCGTCTACTGGGTCGATGGGAAATATGTCCGGGACGCCCTGAACGAAATCAACATCTTCATGCGCGACTGGCGCACGGGCCAGGTCATCGGCATCGACCCGCGCATGGTCGACATCGCCGCCGCCAGCCACCGGCTGCTGCAGACCAACGAGCCCTACATGATGCTGTCGGGCTATCGCTCGCCCAAGACCAACGCCATGCTGCGCTCGCGCAGCGGCGGCGTGGCCCGCAACTCGCTGCACATGACCGGCAAGGCCGCCGACCTGCGGCTGAAGTCGCGGTCCGTGAACCAGATGTACAAGGCGGCCAGCGCCTGCCGTGCGGGCGGCGTCGGCAAGTATTCCTCGTCGAACTTCGTGCACATGGATTGCGGTCCCCTGCGCACCTGGGGCGGCTGAACCTTCCAGTTCCAAGCCTGCGCCAAGCCCGCCGTCGTGCGGGCTTTCGCATGTCCGGCGTCCCGCCGATGCGGCCTTGGCCTTTCCCTATGGGACAGGCTTAGGTTGCGCGGACCGACACCCGGGCGAATCGCCCGCCCTGCCAAGGACCGAGCTGCCCATGACCCGCGTGATTCCCGTCCTTCTGTCCGGTGGCTCGGGAACGCGGCTCTGGCCCGTGTCGCGCAAGTCCTTTCCCAAGCAGTTCGCGCCCTTGGTGGGCGAGCAGTCGCTGTTCCAGGCCTCGGCTCGCCGCCTGTCGGGGCCGCGCTATGCCGAACCGCTGGTGCTGACCAACGCGGATTTCCGCTTCATCGTGACCGAGCAGCTGGCCGAGATCGGAATCAACCCCGCCGCCATCCTGATCGAGCCTGCGGGCCGCAACACCGCGCCCGCGATCCTGGCCGCCGCTCTGCATCTTGCGGAAAGCGACCCGGACGCGCTGCTGCTGGTCGCGCCCTCGGACCACGTCGTTCCCGATGCGGAAGCGTTCGGCCGCGCCGTGGGCCAGGGCCTGCCGCTTGCACGCGAGGGGCGGATCGTCACCTTCGGGATCGAGCCCGACCGCCCCGAAACCGGCTACGGCTATCTGGAACTGCATGGCGACCCGCGTGACGGCCCTGCCCCCTTGCGCCGCTTCGTGGAAAAGCCCGACGCGGACACCGCCCGCGCAATGCTGGCCGAGGGCCGCTTCCTGTGGAACGCGGGCATCTTCCTGTTCACCGCCCGCACCATGATCGAGGCCTTCCGCGCCCATGCGCCCGAGTTCCTCGAGCCCGTCCAAGCCGCCCTTGCGCAGGCAAGGCAGGACCTCGGCTTCCTTCGGCTTGCCCCCGAGCCATGGAACGGGCTGCCCGACCTGTCCATCGACTATGCGGTGATGGAAAAGGCCGAGAACCTGTCCGTTGTCCGTTTCGCCGAGCATTGGTCCGACTTGGGCGGCTGGGACGCCGTCTGGCGCGAGGCGCAGGTGGACGCGCCAGCCTGGCGCGGGGTGATCGCGGACGAACGCTCGACCGCCATCGACTGCGACAATGTCCTGCTGCGCTCGGATGACGAGGACATGCAGATCGTAGGGATCGGGCTCAAGGACATGATGGTCGTGGCCACCGGCGATGCCGTCCTGGTCGCCGGCATGGACCGCGCTCAGGACGTGCGGCAGGTGGTTTCCGCGCTGAAGGCCAAGGGCGCGCGTCAGGCCGAGCGGTTCCTGCGCGACCACCGCCCCTGGGGCTGGTTCGAGACGCTGGTCATGGGCGAGCGCTTCCAGGTCAAGCGCATCGTGGTCCACCCCGGCGCCTCGCTGTCATTGCAAAGCCACGTCCACCGGTCGGAACACTGGATCGTGGTCAGCGGCACCGCCAAGGTGACGGTGGACGACAAGGTCTCGCTGGTGACGGAAAACCAGTCGATCTACGTCCCCTTGGGCGCCGTGCACCGGATGGAGAACCCCGGCAAGGTGCCGATGGTCCTGATCGAGGTCCAGACCGGCGTCTATCTGGGCGAGGACGACATCATCCGCTACGAGGATGCCTACGCCCGCACCTGAGCGACAGGGGCCTCAAATATTGATCTGCTGGCCCAGTTCGACCACCCGGTTGGACGGCAAGCGATAGAAGTTCGTGGGCTCGGAGGAGGAGCGGTACATCCCCGCGTAAAGCCGCGAGGCCCAGAGCGGCATCATCCGTCCCTTGCCCACCCGCAGCGAGCGGCGGTTGAGGAAATAGGACGTCGCCATCACGTCGAAGCGATGGCCCTGGGTCCGGCCGAAGGCCAGCGCACGGGGAACGTTCGGCTGCTCCATGTAGCCAAAGCGCAGCCGCACGCGCCAGAACCGGGGCGCAACCTCCTCGGCGCGGAAGCGCTGGTCGTCGGGGACGGTGGGGGTGGTCGCCGTGTCCACCTTCACGACATAGTTGCGCTCATGCAGGACGCGATTGTGCTTGAGGTTGTGCATCAGGGCGGGGGGCGCGATGGTCGGGTCGGCGGTCAGGAAGACCGCCGTTCCCGGCACGATGGTCGGCGGGCTGGCGGCCAGCTTAGGGGCAAGGAAGTCCAGCTGCACGGATTCGTTCGACAGCTTGCGCTGGATCATCAGCGTGCCCCGGATCCAGACCACCATGAAGGTCACGACCACGACCGCAAAGAGCAGCGGGATATAGCCGCCATCGGGCACCTTCAGCAGGTTGCTGAACAGGAAGATCAGCTCGATCGACAGGATCGGCAGCATGATGGCCAGCACCAGCGGCCAGCTCCATTTCCAGGCATAGCGGAAGACGACGATGGCAAGGATCGAGGTGATCACCATGTCCCCCGTCACCGCAATGCCATAGGCGCTGGCCAGCCGCGCGGACGAGCCGAAGGCCAGCACCAGGGCGCAGACCCCGACCATCAGGATCGTGTTCACGCGCGGCAGATAGATCTGCCCCGCCTGCCGGTCCGAGGTGTGCTGGATCTCCAGCCGCGGCACCAGGCCCAGCTGCACCGCCTGCTGCGCGACCGAAAAGGCGCCCGAGATCACCGCCTGGCTGGCGATCACGGTGGCGGCGGTCGCCAGCAGGATCAGCGGCAGCGTGAACCAGCCCGGCGCCATCAGGAAGAACGGGTTCACCGCGCGTTCCGGGTGCGACAGCACCATTGCGCCCTGGCCCACGTAAGCCAGGGTCAGCGCGGGCAGCACGATCCACAGCCAGGACACCCGGATCGAGCGACGTCCGAAATGGCCCATGTCGGCGTAAAGCGCCTCGGCGCCCGTCACGGCCAGAAAGACCGAACCCATGACAGGAAGCGCGCCAAAGCCGTTTTCCGCGATGAAGCCGGCCGCGCGCAGGGGATTCAGCGCCTGCAGGATGCGCGTGTCGTCCATGACATGCGAGGCGCCCAGCACCCCCATCACGACGAACCAGACCAGCATGACCGGGCCGAACAGCCGGGCAACCGCCTCGGTGCCCGAGCGCTGCACCCAGAACAGGGCGATCACGATCACAAGCGTGATCGGCACCACCCAGTCCCCTGACCCGGGAACGACAAGTTCCATTCCCTCGATGGCCGACATCACCGACATGGCGGGCGTGATCATCGCGTCACCGAAGAACAGCGAAACGCCGACGATGCCGGTAAGATACAACCACCATGCAGGTCGGCCGCCCAGGGCGCCCTGTGCCTTGGCGACCAGCGACAGGGTGCCGCCCTCGCCGTTGTTGTCGGCGCGAAGGATCAGGAAGACGTATTTCACGGTGACGATCAGCAGGACCGTCCAGAACAGCATCGACACGATCCCGATCACTGCGGTCTCGGCCATGTGATGCTCGTGCGCATGGACAAGGGACTCCCTCAGCGCATAAAGCGGCGAGGTGCCGATGTCACCGAAGACGACGCCCAGGCAGGACAGCACCAGCCCCGCGCTGAGCGCGTCCTGCGGGGGATGGCCAAGCGGGTCGGAAAACTCGAGGTCACGCGGGTCGGTGACGGCAGGCTCGGACATGGAATCGCCCTCTTGAGCACGTGGCGCGGCTTGTGATCCTGCCGCAGAGCTTTGGCAAGCCCCCAGTCGGGTTCGCTTGACTGGGCAACGCTCCATGGTAGCGTCCGGCGATCCCGCCCGCACGGGCTTTTCCAACCCGAGGTTTCCGATGCCACTGGACCGCAAGCCCGCGCCGAACGACCTGAACGCCTTCTGGATGCCCTTCACGGCAAACCGGCAGTTCAAGCAGGCGCCGCGGATGCTCGTCTCGGCGCAGGAGATGCACTACACGGCGGCCGACGGGCGGACCGTGCTGGACGGGACCGCGGGCCTGTGGTGCTGCAACGCTGGCCATTGCCGCCCCAGGATCACCCAGGCAGTCGGCGAGATGGTCGGCACGCTGGACTATGCCCCGGCCTTCCAGATGGGGCATCCCGCCGCCTTCGAGCTTGCTAACCGCCTCGTGGACATCGCGCCCGAGGGGATGGAGCATGTCTTCTACACCAACTCGGGCTCCGAGGCAGTGGACACGGCTCTGAAGATCGCGCTGGCCTATCACCGAGCGCGCGGCGAGGGCAGCCGGACGCGCCTGATCGGGCGCGAGCGCGGCTATCACGGCGTGGGCTTCGGCGGCATCTCGGTCGGCGGGATCGTGAACAACCGCCGCGTCTTCGGGACGATGCTGGCGGGGGTGGACCACCTGCCCCACACGCATCTGCCGGAAAACCGCATGACGCGCGGACAGCCGGAACATGGTGCCCAGCTGGCGGACGAGCTGGAACGCATTGTCGCGCTGCATGGCGCCGACACCATCGCCGCCGTGATCGTCGAACCTATGGCGGGCTCGACCGGCGTCCTGCTGCCGCCGAAGGGCTACCTAGAACGCCTGCGCGAGATCACGCGCAAGCACGGCATCCTGCTGATCTTCGACGAGGTCATCACGGGCTTCGGCCGCCTGGGCTCTCCCTTCGCGGCGCAGCATTTCGGCGTGGTTCCGGACATGATCACCTGCGCCAAGGGGCTGACGAACGGGGTAATCCCGATGGGCGCGGTCCTGACCTCCGCGGCGATCCACGACGCCTTCATGCAGGGGCCGGAACACGTGATCGAGCTGTTCCACGGTTATACCTACTCCGGCAACCCCATCGCCTCGGCCGCCGGAATCGCCACGCTGGAAACCTATGCCGAGGAAGGCCTGCTGACCCGCGCGGCCTCGCTCGAGGCGCATTGGGAAAAGGCGCTGCACGGGCTGGCCGACCATCCGCATGTGGTGGATATCCGCAACATGGGCCTGATCGGCGCGGTCGAGCTGGCGCCCATCGAGGGTCAGCCCGGCAAGCGCGCCTTTGACGCATTCCTGCGCGCCTTCGAGGCGGGCATCCTGATCCGCGTGACCGGCGACATCATCGCCCTGTCCCCGCCCCTCATCATCACCGAGGCGCAGATCGACGAACTGATCGCCACGCTGGGCAAGGTGCTGAAGGCCGGGGGCTGATCTTGGCGCCAAGGCTTCGGGTCCGTCGCACCCGAAGCCTCTGAGAATTGGACGCTGTGGCAAGCAGGGCGCGATCCTGCGCCTCCTCTGCTGCAGCGCCATTCAGCGAGGCGAGCCCTCGTCTTTCTCTCCCCGTCCCGATTGGATGCTCCTGCCATGCTCTGCAGCAGACGCGAGAATGGCGAGCGGAGATCTTGCGCGGGCTTTGTGACAACGGCCTGACTGCAATTCCAGCTTCCTTCCCCATCCATTACTTGCCCTGCGATGGTGCAGACGCGCAGACGCTTAATATGCCTGCATCCATACGGCCCGAGACCGCCATCCGGGTCCTGCATAGCCTTTGCCGCAACGGCTTTCCGCCCCGGCTAACCCTCCTCAGCCTCATCCTCCCCTGCAATACGGATGCAGCCGCGCCCGGCGTGCTTGGCGGCATAAAGCGCGCCGTCGGCCTCGGCCGTCATGCAGTCCCAGTCGATCCGGCGGCAGCGCGAGGAGATGGCGGCCCCAAGGCTGGCCGAGACGCGGCACATCTTGCCGCCGATCTCGACCGGGCGCTCGACCTGCGCGATGATCCGCCGCCCCATCGCTTCCAGCACCGCGGGGTCGCAGAGCCCCGGCAACAACAGCACGAACTCGTCGCCGCCGATGCGCGACAGTGTGTCGATCCCCCGCGTGATCGCCCGCAGGCCATCGGCCACGTGGTGCAGCATGGCATCACCCGCCGCGTGGCCCTGGCTGTCATTCAGCGCCTTGAAGTGATCCAGATCCATCACGAGCAGCGCGAAATGCTGCGGATCGGCGTGCAGCGTGCCCTGCCGCAGCGCTTCGAAGGACAGGTGCAGCCCGCGGCGGTTGTAAAGCCCGGTGAGCGGGTCGGTGAAAGCCTCGGCCTCGGCGCGAGACCGCGCGTCTTCGAGCCTCCGGTTGGCGCGCGACAGTTCCTGCGTCATGGCGCTGTTGGCCTCGTGCAGGAACAGGAATTCCATCGCCAAGTCGGCCGGGGCGAAATCGCGGTCGGTCAGGCCGAAGCCGCGGATCGCCTCGACCAGCCCGATCCCGAGCCCGAGATTGAGAACGAGCCCCCCATCCGGCAGCGCAACGGCCCGCCCCCGCAGGATCTGCGCCGGCTGTGTGCGGGTGCGCAGGAAAACCCGCTCGGCGTGGGCCAGCCGCAGCAGCGGGCCGGTCGGGGTCTGGCCGACGACCTCGAAAGCCTCCTCGAACGTCGCCGCGTCGCCGACCAGCCGCCGCAGCGTCGGCCCGGCCGACAGGATCTGCCCTGCGGGATCCACCTGCAGGTGCATGGGCATCAGCGCCAGGGTAGCCTCGGCAAGCGTCATGCAGCCCCCACGGCCGGATCGCTGATCGAGAACGGGCGCGCCTCATTGAAATCCACGACCGGAACGTCCACCAGGGTGTCCCTGCCAGCGACCTCGATCACGGCCAGGACGCCATAATCGTCGGCCATGGCGTGCAGCATCCCTGCCACCGCATGCAGCCACAGCACGTGGCAATCCGAAGCGACCCGCCAGCCCTGCCCTGTCACCGTGACCGCCAGCGCAGGCAGTTCAAGGCCCGGGGCGACCATCTGGCCCCGCCCGCGCAGTTCCTCCAGCGTCATCATGAAAGCGGCAAAGTCGCTGCCCGCAAAGCGCAGAAGGCGCCGCACCGATGGGCGCTGCGCCACCCAGGTTCCCAGATCCTCGGCGAATTCCTCGGTCGAGCGGCCCAGACGCGCAGCGAGGCTGGACAGCAGGCAGGCCGTGACCCGGTCCTCGTAATCCCCCATCAGCTCGAAGCCGCGCGGATCGACGCCCGCGGCGGCGGCCGCCGTAGCCCAGACCGGCTCGCCATAGGTGACGCGGGCGAACTCCTCGATCGCGCGGTTGACCAGCCCGTGCATGCGACTCTCCTGCTTTGGGCCTTCCATAGCCCGGCGCGCGTTAAGGGCAGGTAAAGATCAGCGCAGCACACCGGCGGCGAGCGCCTCGCGCGTCTGGGCGACCGTTGTTGCGGACCAGCCCGAGGCCGCGGCAAAGCCTGTTAGGCGATCGTCGGTGGCGCAGATGAAATCCAGCAGTGCTGTTGCGAAATCGGTCGTCGGTTCAGCCGCCATCCGGCGCAGGTCGGCCGGCATCAGCCCGGTTTCCGCCACCAGCGCCTCGACCAGGTCGGGATTGTCCGCGAGATGGGCCAGGATCGCCCCGGCCAGTGTGTCGAGAGAGTTTCGAGAGATCATGCGCCGATCCTTGCCGCGCCCGGCCGCCGTCCGCAAGCACACTTCGGTGAACAGCTTAGGCGGAAACGCTTTGTTAATCAGTTTGCGGCAGAGTGGCCTTGTTGACGCAATCCGCGAGGCACAGCGATGGAGGGGCAGATTCTGGTGGTGGATGGCACGGCCACGAACCGCATCACCCTGAAGGTGCGTCTCGCGGCCGCCTGCTATGACCCCCTGACTGCCCGCACGGGGGCCGAGGCCCTGGGCATTCTGGGGCGCTGCCGCCCCAGCATGGTGCTGATCGGGGGTCCACCCGGCGACATGGATGCGATCGACCTTTGTGCGCGGATCGGCAGGCAGGTGCCGGGCCTTCCGGTGGTGATGGCGGTTCCCCAGCACCGGCGGATCGCGGCGCTTCAGGCGGGCGCCGAGGCGGTTCTGGACCTGCCGCTTGACGATGGCAGCCTGTTTGCGCGCATCCGCGGTCTGATGCGTGACCGGCAGCACCATGCCGCCCCCTCGCCCGGCCCCGGGCTTGCCGAGGAACAGCAGGCGTTCCTCCCGGGGAGGTCTGCCGCCGCACCGACGATCATGCTGATCGCCAGCGACCTCGGGGTCGCGCGAGGGTGGCGCCAGGCGCTCGCGCCACGGCTTTCAGGGCAGTTCCGCCTTGCCGATCCCGAGCGCGCACTGGCCGAGGCTGCGATCGGGCTGGTGCCGGACCTTTATCTGATCGCGGCCGACATGGTGCGGCCCGGAGACGGCCTGAGGCTGCTTTCAGAACTGCGCTCACGCCGGTCGTCGCGCAACGCGGCCTTTGCCGTGGCCTTCCAGCCCGACCGGCAGGACATGATGTCGGTGGCGCTGGATCTGGGCGCCGGCGATACGTTGCCTGCGGCGCTGGGATCCCCAGAGGTGGCGGACGAGGCCGCGCTGCGGCTGACAGCGCTGATCCGGCACAAGATGTCCGCCGACGGCCACCGTGCCGCCGAAGAACGCGAACGCTCCTTCGCTTGGACCGATCCGCTGACGGGCCTGCCAAACCGCCGCTTCGCCCTGCCCCGCCTTGTCGAGCTCTGCCGCGGGGGCCAGGACAGTTGCGCGGTCGTGGCCATCGACATCGACCGCTTCAAGGAAGTCAACGACTGCCACGGCCATGCGGCAGGCGACGCTGTCCTGGCCGAGGTCGCGGCCCGGCTCGATCGCGTGGTGCCGGCACATGGCTTCGTTGCACGGGTCGGGGGCGAGGAGTTCCTGGCCGTCCTTCCGGACACCTCCGAGACAACCGCCGCAGCCTTGACCCAGCATATGTGCGCCTTGGTTTCAGGGACGCCGATCCCTCTGCCGGGGCGCGAGGCGGGGGCCGGGCTCAGGATCACGATCTCGGCCGGGGTCGCGGGCCTCAAGCCGGGATGGCAGGACGCGCGAACGCGGGCCGAGGACCTGCTGCAGCAGGCCGATCACGCGCTGCTCAGGGCGAAGCGCAGCGGACGCGACCAGGTCATGATCTCGGGCGTCGGGGCCGCAGCATGACGCGGGATCGTGGCGCTTGCCGGATGGCGGACACGCTGCTATGCGAGGCGCCATGAACCGCCGCCGCACCATCTGCTGCATTACCGTCTGACACGCGACAGGCGGGCCGTTCACGCGCGACATGGACCCCGCCTCTGGGGAACCTCATGGTCGAGATCAAGCTGACGAACACCCGCACCCGATCGAAAGAGCGGTTCGCCCCGATCGATCCGCAGAACGTGCGGATGTATCTCTGCGGACCCACGGTCTATGACCGCGCGCACCTGGGGAACGCGCGGCCGGTGGTGGTCTTCGACGTGCTTTATCGCCTGCTGCGCCACGTTTACGGCAATGACCACGTCACCTATGTCCGCAATTTCACCGACGTGGACGACAAGATCAACGCCTCGGCCCTGGCACGCCAGCAGTCCGGCGACCCGCGCCCACTTGAAGAACTGATCCGCGAGCGGACCGAGGAAACCATCGGCTGGTATCACGCCGATATGGACGCGCTGGGTGCCCTGCGCCCCGACCACGAGCCGCGTGCGACCGACTATATCCCCCAGATGATCGCCATGATCGAGGCATTGATCGCCAAGGGCCATGCCTATGCCGCCGAGGGGCATGTGCTGTTCGATGTCCGGTCCTTCCCGGCCTACGGGCGACTTTCCGGCCGGTCGGTCGATGATATGATCGCCGGCGCCCGCGTCGAGGTCGCCCCCTTCAAGCGCGATCCGATGGATTTCGTGCTGTGGAAGCCCTCGTCGAACGAAGAGCCGGGCTGGGCCAGTCCTTGGGGTCGCGGCCGTCCGGGCTGGCATATCGAGTGCTCGGCCATGTCGGCGGCGCTGCTGGGCGAAAGCTTCGACATCCACGGCGGCGGCATCGACCTGCAGTTCCCCCACCACGAGAACGAGATCGCCCAAAGCTGCTGCGCCCACCCGCAGGAGGATTTCGCCCGCGTCTGGCTGCACAACGAGATGCTGCAGGTCGAGGGCAAGAAGATGTCCAAGAGCCTTGGAAACTTCTTCACCGTGCGCGACTTGCTGGACCAGGGCACTCCGGGCGAGGTGATCCGGTATGTCTTCCTGATGACGCATTACCGGAAGCCGATGGACTGGACGGCGGAGAAGGTGCGAGAGGCAGAAGGACACTTGGGTCGCTGGCGTGCCGTTATTGGCTCATCTTACCCCCCCAGCACTCCAGACCCAGAAGTCTTGGAGATGCTTTCAGATGATCTCAACACGCCAGCGGCACTTGGACGCCTTCATCAGTTATCCAACGACATTACCACTGGTGACCCAGATAACCGGCTGAGGCTGACAGCGCAGTTTATTGCGTCGGCACGAGTTCTAGGACTTCTTGAACCCGATATGGGTAGTTGGGCAGACTCTATCACGGACTCCCCTGACGTTACGGCAGCAGTCGAGCGCCTTCTCAGCCTTTGGATGGATTTGCGCCGCCAAAAGAACTTCGACCGCGCGGATACCCTTAAGAACGAGGCAGACCGGTTGGGCGTGCGCTTCCGTGTTACCCCTTCTGGCGCTGCTGTAGACTTCGTGCGCCCGTCCGACTCGTCGCGGTGGGGCAAAGACTTGCTGAGAGGACTGGCCGATCTAGAGGCGAAGCAAGAATCATGAGCCGCCTCACCCTCTACGACACCACCCTGCGCGACGGTCAGCAGACGCAGGGCGTCCAGTTCTCGGCCACCGAGAAGGCCGAGATCGCGGCAATGCTGGACGCGCTCGGGGTAGACTACATCGAGGGCGGCTGGCCCGGCGCGAACCCTACTGACAGCGAGTTCTTCGCCTCTGCCCCCCGCACCCGCGCCACCATGACCGCCTTCGGCATGACCAAGCGCGCGGGGCGATCCGCTGCGAACGATGACGTGCTGGCGGCGGTGCTGGATGCCGGGACCAGGGCTGTCTGCCTCGTCGGCAAGACCCACGACTATCACGTGACCGAGGCGCTGGGGATCACTCCCGACGAAAACCTGACAAACATCGCCGACTCGGTCGTCCATGTGGTGACGCAGGGGCGCGAGGCGATCTTCGACGCCGAGCATTTCTTCGACGGCTACGAGGCGAACCCTTCTTACGCGCTGGATTGCCTGCGCGCCGCCCATGACGCGGGCGCCCGCTGGATCGTGCTCTGCGACACCAACGGCGGCACCCTGCCCGACCGCGTGGGCGCAATCACCCGTCAGGTGATCGCGGCGGGCATCCCCGGCAAGCGCCTCGGCATCCATGCCCATGACGACACGGGCAACGCGGTCGCCTGTTCGCTGGCGGCCATCGCGGCGGGCGCGCGGCAGGTGCAGGGAACGCTGAACGGTCTGGGCGAGCGCTGCGGCAACGCCAGCCTCACCAGCCTGATCCCGACGCTGATGCTGAAGGAGCCTTTCCGGTCCACCCTGACCACCGGCGTCACGCCCGAGGCGCTGGCGACCCTTACCCGCGTCTCGCGCCGCCTGGACGAGATCCTGAACCGCGCACCGCTGCGGGTTGCGCCTTACGTCGGGGCCTCGGCCTTCGCCCACAAGGCGGGCCTGCACGCCAGCGCGATCCTGAAGGCGCCCCAGACCTACGAGCATGTCGATCCCTCCACCGTCGGGAACGCGCGCATCATCCCCATGTCGAACCAGGCGGGCCAGTCAAACCTGCGCGCACGGCTGACGGAGGCGGGGATCGAGGTCGCGCCCGACGACCCGGCGCTTGCCCGCATCCTGTCCACCGTGAAGGACCGCGAGGATCAGGGCTATGCCTACGACTCGGCGCAGGCCTCGTTCGAGCTGCTGGCGCGGGCAGAGCTGAACGCCCTTCCCGCCTTCTTCGAGGTCGAGCGTTACCGCCTCACGGTCGAGCGGCGGATGAACGCGATGGGTCGCCGCATCTCGGTCAGCGAGGCAGTGGTTGTCGTCCGCTTGGGCGATCAGCGTGTGATGTCCGTCAGCGACAGCATCGGCGCGAACGGAGAGGACGCGGGTCCGGTCAACGCCCTGTGGCGGGCCCTGGGCAAGGACCTCGGGCCTTGGCAGGCCCTGATCGACGAGATGACGCTGGCCGACTTCCGCGTGCGCATCATCGGCGCGGGCACCGACGCCGTGACGCGCGTCACGATCGACTTCACGGACAGCCGGGGCACGGCTTGGTCCACGGTGGGCGTTTCGCCCAACATCGTCGATTCCAGCTTCGAGGCGCTGGTGGACGCGATCCGCTGGAAGCTGATCCGGGACGGCGCGGCATGAGCGGCTTGTCCGACCCCGCGACCCGGCGGCTGGCCGAGCGGCTGCGGCAGGAGGACCCCGACCGCCTCGCCATGGCGATGCTGGCGCGCAGTGAGGCCCAGGCAAAGCTGGTGACGCTTTACGCGCTGAACGCGGAACTCGCGCGCACGGCGCTGTCTGCGCGCGATCCCCTGATCGCCGAGATGCGGGTCCAGTGGTGGATCGACCGGCTTGGCGCGATGGCCGTCGCGCCTCCGCCGCCGCACGAGCTGCTGTCGCCCCTCTGGTCCGCCTGGGGACCGGGGGCTGCCGCCCTGGTCCCCTTGGCCGAGGCGCGCCGCCACGACGCCGCGCGCGAGCCGTTCGAGACTGTCGAGGAGGTGGTCGCCTATGCCGACGCTACCGGGGGCGCCTTGATGACCCATGCGGCGCAAGCCCTGGGTGCGCCCGACGTGCCGGCGCTGCACGCGCAGGGCCGGGGCGCCGCGCTGACCGCCTGGCTGCGCGCCCATCCCGCGCTGCAGCCGCTGGGCCTGGGGCTTGCCGCGGCAGATCCCGCGCAGCTTGCCGCACTGGCCCGGATCGCCGTGCAGGCCTTGCGGGACGCGGCCGACGGACGCCGCACCCTTCCCCGCGCCGCTGCGCCTGCGCTGTTCCCCGGCCCCGCGCCGATGCAGGCCCTCCGCGCCATCATGGCGGGGGAACCATCGTCCAGGCCATCGGACTTCACCCGGCGGACAGCGCTGGCCCGGCTGGCGCTGACTGGGCGCTGGTGGGTCTGACCCCTGTCGTCCTCAGCGGCGGCCCTGGGCGATCTTCAGGCTTTCGGGAAGCTGTCTCAGCCGCAGGACGGCGGCCGCGCCGACCAGGGGGCCGGGGATCAGCATCAGGAAGCTCCAGCGCCAGCCGCCCAGCAGTTCGGCGAACAGGGGCAGGACCTGGATCGTCACAATGGTGATCAGGAAGCCGATGCCCATCTGGACCGTCAGTGCGGTGCCGACGAGATGGCTGTCCGCAACCTCGGTCACCATGGCCGAGAACTGGGCGGAATCGCCCACGATTGAGGCGCCCCAGATCACGGCAACGGTCAGGAACAGCCACAGAGGCCCGTCGAAGGTCACCCCCACCCCCAGCGCGCAGGCGGCCGAGGTCAGAAGCATCCCGGCAGTCGTCAGCGTCCGTCCGAAGCGGTCGGCCAGCACTCCGCCCGCGATCGCGCCTAGCGAGCCCGCCGCGATGGCGATGAACACGATCATCGAGGCCGTGCGGGCCGGCGACTGCACCCCCAGCCCCGACAGCATCTGCTGCGCATAAACCAGAAGCCAAGCCCACATGGCGTAAAGCTCCCACATGTGGCCGAAGTAGCCCATGTTCGCCAGCAGGACCGGGCGACTACGAAAGACGCGGCCGGCCTGGCGCAGGTCGAACGTCGCGCGGCTGTAGGGATGGGGCCCTTCGCGCAGGGTCAGCAGGAAGACCAGCGCCCCGGCCAGCGAGACCCCGGCGGCCGAGATCACCACCACGCGCCAATCGGCCGTCGAGATCAGCCCCCGCAGCAGGTGCGGCATGGCCGAGCCGAGCGTCAGCGCCCCGATCACGAGGCCGAAGGCCAGCCCCCGCCCCTTCACGAACCATGTTGTCGTCAGCTTCATCGCGGGCGGATAGACCAGCGCCAGCGCCGCCCCCGTGAGGAAGCGCAGCACGGCGGGGGCTTCGGCGCTGTCCACCGCCGCCAGCAGGCCGGTGAACAGCGCCGCCGCCGCTGCGCCGACCGACATCAGCCGGACCGGGGCCACGATGTCGGCAAGGTTGACCAGGCTCATGCCCAGCGCCCCCGCCACGAAGCCTGCCTGGACGGCAATCGTCATCAGCGCCGCCAGGGCCGGCGACATGCTCCATGTTTCGCGCAATTCGGGCAGGATGGCGGTCGCCGAGAACCAGGGCGTCATCGAAAGAACGACCCCAAGGCAGATCAGCGCCAGCATCGCGAAGCGGTCAGAGGATGCGGCGCCCCGAGCGGTTGATAGGTCGGACGACACCGCGCCTTCCTCCTGTTTGCTCGTCCGGCCCGGACGTCGGGCAGGCTTGATGCTTCGACCCCGCGTCATTCCGTTGGGCCGCGCCAGTATCGACTGCGAGGCTCTGCAAAGGAAAGGGCTTCGGCAAGCCCTGCCTCGGCATCAGGTGGAAGACCCGGCCTTTCAGGCAGCGACCAGATGTCCGCCGCCAACATCCCTCAGCACCGCGCGCGTCGGCCCCTGCCCGACCGGATGGACCGGCGAGGGCACCTCGGACGCCATCCTTGGCATCGGCGGGCGCTCGAAGCCGGGGTCGGGAACGGGCACGGCCGCCATCAGCCGCCGGGTATAGGCGTGCTGCGGGTTGCCGAAGACCTGGGCGCGGGTGCCCATCTCGACGATCTGGCCCAGATACATCACGGCCACGCGGTCCGAGATGTTCTCCACCACCGCCATGTCGTGGCTGATGAAGAGATAGGCGATCCCGAACTCGCGCTTGAGCGCCGCCAGCAGGTCCAGCACCCGCGCCTGCACCGAGACGTCCAGCGCCGAGACGCTTTCATCCGCGATGATCAGCCTGGGGTTCAGCGCCAGTGCGCGGGCGATGCAGATGCGCTGGCGCTGGCCGCCGGAAAACTCGTGCGGGTGGCGGGACAGGTGCTCGGGCGTCAGGCCCACGCGCTGCATCAGGTCCTCGGCGCGTGTGCGGCGTTCGGCGGCACTGCCGATGCCGTGGATGACCAGCGGCTCGGCGATCAGCTCGCCCACCGTCATGCGGGGGTCGAGCGCGGCCATCGGGTCCTGGAAGACCATCTGCACCTCGCGGTGCAGCCGCAGCCGGTCCTGTCGCCGCATGTCGCGGATGGGCTGGCCATTCAGGCGGATCGTCCCCTCGTGCGGGACGAGCCCCACAAGCGCGCGGGCAAGCGTTGACTTGCCGCAGCCGGACTCGCCCACCAGCGACAGGGTCTCGCCCGCGTGGATGTCGAAGCGGACATGTTCCACCGCATGGACCCGCTCGGTCACGCGCTGCAGCAGCCCGCTGCGGATGTCGAAGCGGACGCTCACGTCCTCGAAGCGCACCAGCGGCGCGCCGGGTGCCGCCGCCGGGCCGCTGCCGTCGCCCATGCGGGGCACGGCGGCCAGAAGCTCGCGCGTATAGGGCTCGCGCGGGTCGCGGAAGATCTCCTCGACGTTGCCCTGTTCGACGACTCGGCCGGATTGCATGACCAGCACGCGGTCGGCCATCTCGGCCACCACGCCCATGTCATGGGTGATGAGGATGACGGCGGTGCCCGTGTCGCGCTGAAGGTCGCGCAGCAGGTCCAGCACCTCGCGCTGCACGGTCACGTCCAGCGCCGTGGTGGGTTCGTCCGCGATCAGCACGTCGGGGCGCATGGCCAGCGCCATGGCGATCACGACGCGCTGCCGCATCCCGCCCGACAGCTCGTGCGGATACTGGCGCAGGCGCCGCTCGGGCTGGCTGATGCGGACGAGCTTCAGGGCCTCCAGCGCGCAGGCGCGGGCCTCGGCCCCGCCCATGTCGGTATGGGCGCGCAGGGCCTCGGCCAGTTGCGTGCCGATCTGCATGACCGGGTTCAGGGCGGTCATGGGCTCCTGGAAGATCATGGCGATCCGGTTGCCCCTGATGCGGCGCATGGCGCCCTCGCCCTTGGCGGCAAGATCCTCGTCCCCGAACAGGATCTGCCCGCCGGTGACGCGGACGGCGGGCCTGGGCAGCAGGCCCATGATCGCCATCGAGGTAACGGACTTGCCCGAGCCTGACTCGCCCGCGATGCACAGCGTCTCGCCCCGGCGCAGGTCGAAGCTCATCCCTTGGACCAGCGGCCGCAGGCCCGAAGGTGTCATCACCGACACGTCGAGGTCGCGCACGGACAACACCGGCGCGTCGCCTGGCAGGACCGGGGCGGCAGGCGCCCCGGCGGTTTGCGTCGCGAGGATCATTCAAGGACCACGCGCGGGAAGTAGAAGCTGACAACCCAGTTCGGCGCATCCACGATTTCCGAGATCCGCAGGTCGCCGCAGGTGGAGACAAGCATATAGGCGTCCTCGGGCGCCATGCCATGCCGCGCGCAGAGCAGATCGATCATCCCCGCCACGGCGTCACGCGCCCCGCTCATCAGGTCGGGGCCGATGCCGGTCGTGACCTCGTAGCCCTTGGCGTCGAGATGCCGCGTCACCGGCCCCGCCGTGGTGAAGCGCGGGAACCTGAGGTTCGCGTCCTTGACCAGCTCCAGCTTCACGACGGCATCCATCGGGCTTTCGATGGCCGTGCCGCAGACCTCGCCGTCGCCCTGCGCCGCATGGGTGTCGCCGATGCTGAACAGCGCGCCCTCGACCTCGACCGGCAGGTAGAGGACCGAGCCCGCTGCAAGGTCGCGGATGTCCAGGTTGCCGCCCACCCGGCGCGGGGGGACGATGGAATGCGCGCCAGGTTCCGCCATTGCGCAGCCGATGGTGCCGGCGAAGGGTTTCAGCGGCACGCGCCCCCACTTGCCGAAGAGGGCGCTGTCGGGATTGGCAGGATCGAAGCTCCACAGCGTCAGGGCGGGCTGCGTGAACTGGTCGGCCAGCAGCCCGAAGCCCGGGATGTTGGCCGTCCAGCCCCAGCCCCGGCCGTCTTGCGCCTGCGGGTGGAAGCTGTCGATCGTCACCTTCAGCGCGTCGCCGGGCATCGCGCCCTCGACATGGATCGGGCCGCTGACCGGGTTGATCCGCCCGAAGTCCAGCGCCGCCACGTCCCCGACGGTCGAGCGGGGCGAAAGCTGCCCCGCCGAGCTGTCGAGGCATTCGAAGCGGATCGTCGCCCCCGGTTCCACCCGCTGGGCGGGCGGACGCGAGTTGTCCCAGCCGAAGTGATGCTGGGCGCCGTGGATGGTGTAGTCGCAGTTATTGCACATCGGTCACATACACATAGTCGTAGTTGATCGGGATCGAGACGGGATCGGTGTAAAGCGCGTCCGCCCCACCCATCCGCGGCGACTTCATGGTGAATCGCTGCTCGTTGAAGACAGGGGCCCAGGGGGCGTCCTCCATCACGCCCTCGAAGACGGCGGACCAGGCCTTCAGCCGCGCCTCGGCCTGGTCGGGACGGGCCATGGCGTCGGCGGCCTGGGCGGCGGCGTCCAGGTCCTTGTTGCAGTACTTGGACCAGTTCCAGCCGCCTTCGCCCGCGCCCGCGCAGCCGAGGATGGGGCCGTAGAAGTTCGAGGGATCGGGGAAGTCAGCGATCCAGCCCATGCCGCCCGACCAGACCATCTGCGCGTTGCCCGCGCCGCCCGCCTCGATCACGTTGGCCTGCGCCAGCGCCCGGATCTCGGCGTTGATGCCGATGGCCTTCAGATCCTGCTGGATTGCCTGGGCGATGCGCGGGTTCGGGTCGGTGTTCATGGCGTAAAGCTCGGTCGTGAACCCGTCCGGGTAACCGGCCTCGGCCAGCAGCTTCTTCGCGCCCTCGACGTCATGGGGATAGCCCGCGTAGCCCTGCGAATAGCCGGGCATCGAGGGCGGCAGCGGCTGGTTCGCCGGAACCGCGCGGTTGTTGATCATCTGGACCACGCGGTCCTTGTTGATCGCCATGTTGACGGCGCGGCGCACCTCGACCTTGTCGAAGGGGGCTTGCGTCACGTTCATGGTGATGTAGCCGGTGTGCAGCTGCCCGCCCTCGACCACGCGCGCGGCCTGGTCGGGATCGGACATCACCTCCTGGAACTTGGCGGGCGGGATGCCGTCGCCGGGGACGTCCACCTCGCCGTTCTGAAGCCGCAGCAGGGCCACGACCGGCTCCTGCCCGATCTCGAAGGTGATCTGGTCGAGGTAGGGCAGCCCCGCGCGCCAGTAGTCGGGGTTCTTTTGGAAGACGACCCGCTGGCCGGGCAGCCATTCGCCCAGCTTGTAGGCGCCGGTCCCGACCGGCTGGTGGCCGAAGTCGCCGCCCGCGGCCTCGACCGCTTCCTTCGGCACGACCGAGGCGAAGTTCAGCGCCAGGACGTGCAGGAAGGTCGCGTCGGGGCGCGACAGCTCGAAGCGGACGGTCTGGGGACCCTCGACCGTCAGCCCCTCAAGCTCGGTGGCCGAGCCGTCGGCCATCTTGTCCGCACCCTTGATCGAGCCGAAAAAGCCCGCGCCCGGCGACTGGGTGGCGGGCAGCAGCATCCGGTTGAAGGAATATTTCACGTCCTCGGCCGTCATCTCGCGGCCGTTGTGGAACTTGACGCCGGGGCGCAGCTTGAAGGTGTAGGTCAGCAGGTCATCGCTGATCTCGTAGCTTTCGGCCAAGCCCGGGCGCAGGTCGGTCGTGCCGGGGGCATAGTCCATCAGTCCGTCGAAGACCGACTTGATCATGGACCAGTTCTGCCAGTCATAGCCGATGGCCGGGTCCAGCGTGGCCACGTCATCCTTGTAGGTGATGACGATGCTGCCGCCCGCCTTTGCGTTCGGGTCCAGTTGTTCTTCCTGCGCAAGGCCCGGCCCGGCCAGCGCGACGGCCATCGCCGTGCCGAGAAGAAGGTGACGAAGTTTCATGCGGTGGTCTCCCTGTTCTTATCGAAGCTTGATGCGAGGATCGACGAAGGGGGCGATCATGTCGGCCAGCAGGTTCCCCAGCACGATGGCGACGGCCGAGACGACCGTGACGCCCATGATGATCGGGATGTCCACGCGCTGGATCGCCTGCCAGGCCAGCTGGCCAATGCCGGGCCAGCCGAAGACGCTTTCGACCACGACCGCGCCGCCCATGAAGATGCCGATGTCGATGCCGATCATGGCGATGATGGGCAAGATGGCGTTCGGAACGGCATGGCGCAGGACGATGCGCCCGCGCGACAGGCCCTTGGCGCGGGCGGTGCGCAGGTAGTCGGTGTGCAGCACGTCGATCATGGACGAGCGCATCATCCGCGCGTACCAGCCCGACCCCGTGATCGCCAATGTCAGCGCCGGCAGGACGGCGTGCGAGAACGTCCCGTAGCCGCTGATCGGGAACCAGCCCAGCTGCACGGCGAACAGGTAAAGCAGCAGCAGCCCGACGACGAACTGCGGCGCCGAGACGGCGGCGAAGCTGGTCATCATCAGGACGCTGTCCACCGCCCGGCCCCGCCACAGGGCGGCGGCGATCCCCATGCCGAGGCCGATGATCAGTTCGAAGACGATCGCCAGCGCCATCAGCTGCAGCGTGGCGGGCAGGCGCGAGGCGATCAGCCCGGCCACGTCGGCCTTCTGCAGGTAGCTGCGGCCCAGGTCGCCCTGCACCAGCCCGGTCAGATAGTTCCAGTATTGGACAAGGAAGGGCTGATCGAGGCCCAGTTCCCGCCGGATGCTTTCCACGACCTGCGGCGTGGCCGAGCGGCCCGCGATCTGGCGCACCGGGTCGGCAGGCAGGACATACAGCAGCAGGAAGGTGATGAAGCTGACCCCCAGCAGGATCAGGACGGCCTGGACCAGGCGGCGCAGCAGATAGGCCCACATCTCAGCCACGTCCTTTCTGGGTCGGGTCCATTTCCTCGCGCAGGGCGTCGCCCACCAGGTTGAAGGCCAGGGCCAGCAGCAGGATCGCGGCGCCGGGGATGAAGACCAGCCAGGGCGCCGACTGGAAATAGGTCTGGTTCTCGAAGATGATGTTGCCCCAGCTTGGCGTGGGCGGCTGCACGCCCACGCCCAGGAAGGACAGCGTCGCCTCCAGCAGGACGGTGATCGAGATGCCCAGCGTTCCCCAGACCAGCAGCGTCGGCAGCAGGTGCGGCAGGATGTGGTGGCGCAGGATGCGCCAGTCGCTGGCGCCCAGTGTCCGCTCGGCCGCGATGAAATCGCGCTCGGCCAGCGAGATCGTCTGGGTATAGATGATCCGCGCCGTCTGCACCCAGTTCACCAGCGCGATCACCAGCGCCACGATCCACAGCGAAGGCTGGAAGATCGCAGCAAGGCAGATCGCCAGCAGCAGCGCCGGAAAGGCCATCATCAGGTCGGTAAAGCGCATCAGGACCGCGCCGACCCAGCCCCTGCGCCAGCCCGCTGTCACGCCCACGGCGGTGCCGATCAGGATCGACAGCCCGTTCGCCACGACCCCGATGATCAGCGAGGTCTGCGCGCCGTAAAGCAGCCTTGAGAAAAGGTCGCGGCCCAGAAGGTCGGTCCCGAACCAGTAGGTCGCGTTGGGCGGCATCGGCGCGCCTTCCAGCGTCAGCCCGTCGAAGTTCTGCTGGTCGGGCGGAAACTGCGCCAGTTGCGGCGCGAAGAGCGCACCCAGCACGACCAAGGCGATGACGCCCGCGCCGAACACGGCTGTCTTGCGGCGCATCAGGCGGCGGAACAGGCCGGGCCGGATGTCCGTGGGAATGGCCGCCGCGACGGTGTTGCTGGTTTCGGTCATGTCGTCTTCGTCCAGAACAGGGGGCGGCTCACCGGCGGCCCCGGGCGTTTCGGGGCGCCTGCGCCTGCGAGATCACTGCAAGCGCCGCCTCCTCGATGGTCATGCGCCCGGCGGTCGCAGCGCGGCGCAGTTGCGCAAACCCGTCTGCTGATCCGTCGCGCTCGGCCAGCAGCAGCGCCGCGCGCAGGACGTTCTCGCGCTGGGACAGCTGCCAGGCCTGCTTCTGCAGCCGCGTGGCAAGCTCGGCCTCGGCGGCGAAGCGGTAGCGGGCCATCAGCAGCGCGGCGTAAAGCCCCCGGTCGCCGACGGGCTGCATCAGCGTGGCATGGACGCCGCGCGACAGAAGCCAGTCGATCCGGCCGGGCGCCTCGGACCCGATCAGGGCCACGCTGGGCAGGGGCATCGGTGCCGCACCCCAGGGCAGTTGCCCGTCATGCCCGGTGTCTGCGTCGAGGATGAGGAAGTCGTAGCCTGCCGCATCTTCGGGCAGGACGGGCCAGCATTCCGTCATCTGAAGCCCGATGATCTCGGCCTGCCGGCGCAGCAAACGCAATGAATCGTGGGGCCGGTTCAGGACCAGCAGGCGGGCGCCGCGCAGGTCGCTGTCCATGCGGCGGGGGGAACGCGCGGCGCTCACTTTACGATCCTCAACCTTGGGCGCTCGGATTTTGCCCGCGGCGTGCGGGCCAGATAGGGATCGCCCGCCGTGACCGGCAGCGACAGCAGCGGGACGAAGGCGCCGCCCCTAAGCTCGGCGATCACGATGGGCTGGGCCACGTGGTGGCTGACCGGGTCGATGTCCCCGGAGTTCAGCGCCAGAAGCTCGGGCAGCGTCATCGCGGCATCCGCCCCCCGCAGCGACAGCAGCCGCACAAGGTTCATCACCGACAGGTAGCCCGCGCGTTCCAGCGAGTTGCCGAAGGTATCGCCCGCTTTCGCGAAGTAGGGACCCACCGAGATCAACCCCTCGGCGGCCTTTCCGACCTCGGGCAGCTCGGCTTCGGTGAAGTTGCAGGACAGGACCCGGCAGGACAGCCCTGCCGCCCGCAGTGCCCTGAGAAAGCAGTACTGCGTCTGCCCCACCAGCGAGTTCAGCACAATCTCGGGCCGTGTCCGCGCGATCTCGTCCACCAGCGCGGTGATGTCGGCATCGCCCAGGGGGATGTGACGTTCGGCCACGACCTCGCAGCCCGATGCGGCGATCAGGTCGCGGGCGATGCGGTTGATCTCCCACCCCCAGATGTAGTTCGAGCCGACCAGGAACACCCGCCGCCCAAGCCGGGGCAGCGCCCAGTCGAGCAGCGGGATCACGTTCTGGTTCACGGTGGAATGCATGTAGGCGACGCAATCGGCGGCCTCGAACCCCTCATAGGGCACACCATACCACAGGCTTGCCCCGCAGCGTTCCAGCGCCGGGATCATCTCCTTGCGGCTTGACGAGGTGATGGCCCCGAAGAAATGCCGGCTGCCGGTCTGCCGGTGCAGGCCCAGCATGGCGGGGGCGTAATGGTCCTGGTGCCCGCCCGGGTCCGCCTCGTGGACGCGGATCGCCCAGGCTGCCGCCGGGTCCGCATTGACCCGCGCCACCGCCTGCAGGACCCCTGCCCGGCCCGCATCCGACAGCCGCCGGTAGCTGCCGCTGCGCGAGTAGACCAGCCCGATGTCCAGTGTCTGCTTCACTCGTCTTTCCTTGAGGCGCAACAACAGAAAGCCCGTCCAACCAGATCGGTTGTGACAGGCGTGAATGCCGTGCGATGTCCGCTATCCACCCGACGTTACGAAAGGCGCGCGCGTCTGGCAACGATTTGCAAGAGCCTTTCGGCGGTCGTCGATGAAGTGGCCGATCCCGTGGCAACCTGCCTGAATATCGCGCTGCAGGGGACGGAAAAGGCCGGGCCTCCGGCGGTTCACGCCCGTTGGCGGAACGTCACCCGAAAGTCGGCCTCAGGGAACCCGGACCCATCGGGCTTTGTTGCCGCCCTGCACATTCTTTCCCTCATGGATCATGACGCCTCTTTCCTTCACCCCGGGTCGCAACTGCTGGCGCGTGGACCCGGCCGATCGTTTCTCGTTGATCGTGGACGGGCAGGCCTATTTCCGCACCCTGCGCCAGGCGCTTCTCGCGGCGCGGCACCTGGTCGTGATGATCGGCTGGGACTTCGATTTCGAGATCGAGATGCTGCCGGGCGAAAGCGATGCCGAGGGCAATGCCCCCGACGGGCTGCCCAACCAGGTCGGCCCCTTCCTGGACGCGCTGGTCGAGCGGCGCCCTGATCTCGACATCTACCTGCTGAAATGGAGCGGGGGCGTCCTGATCGCTCCCGGACGCGCGCTGCCAGCGCTGCAGATCAAGCTGATGTCACCCGACCAGATCCACCTGGCCTTCGACGGCCGTCACCCGATCGGGGCCTGCCACCACCAGAAGATCGTGGTGGTGGACGACGCGCTGGCCTTCTGCGGCGGCATCGACCTGACCGCCGGGCGCTGGGACACGCGCGACCACCACTCGGGCGACCCGCGCCGTCGGTTGCGCTCGGGTGAGATCGCGCAGCCCTGGCATGACGCCGCCGCGATGATGTCGGGGCCAGCCGCGCGCGCCCTGGGCGAACTGGCCCGCGCCCGCTGGCTGCGCGCCAATGACGCGCCCCTGCCCGAACCGGTGCCCGAGCCTGCCGACCTCTGGCCCGAGGACGTGGCCGTCGATTTCCACGACATGCCCGTTGCCATCGCGCGGACCGAGCCGCCCGACCGGGTCACGCCTGTGGTTGCCGAGATCGAGCACCTTTACCTCGACGCCATCGCCGCGGCGCGACGGTGCATCTACATCGAGTCGCAGTATTTCGCCTCGGGCAGCATCACGCGCGCCATTGCCGAGCGGCTGGTTGAACCGGATGGACCCGAGGTGGTGATCGTCAATCCCGAGGCCGCGCAGGGTGCCATCGAGGATGCGGCGATGCATGTCACCCGCAGCACCATGATGCTCGCCCTGCAGGCGCGCGACCGCTTCCGCCGCTTCCGCATGGTTTCGCCCGTCAATGCGGCGGGCGAGGCGATCTATGTCCATGCCAAGCTGCTGATCGTGGACGACGTCCACCTACGGGTGGGATCGAGCAACATCGACCGCCGCTCGATGGGCTTCGACACCGAAGCCGACGTGGCCCTGATCGCGCGCGAACCCTCGGACCGCGCCCGCATCCGGCACATCCGCTCGGCCCTGCTGGCCGAACACCTGGGCGTCTCGGTCGAGGAGGTCGAAGCGGCCGTCGAGGAATGCGGCGGGCTGATCGGCGCCATCGACCGGCTGAACGCCCAAGGCCCGCGGCAGCTCGAGGTTCTGATCCCCCGCGACCCGGGTCCCTTGGGCAGACTTCTGTCGCGCAGCCGCTTCTTCGACCCGCGCTATCGCCGCAGCGCCCGCAGCCGGCTGGGGCTGACCAACCGCCACCTGCTGTGGGCGCTTGGCGGAGGGGCAGTTGCGGGGGCGCTGCTGGCGCGTTCGCGTTATCGGCGCCGCGTCGGGCCATCCGACGATTGAGCCGCTCCCTTCCTGCCGCAAGCGGAACGGGCCCGCTGACGTCAGCGCCCGAAGCTTGCCGGCTTCGGGGGCCGGTTGCCGCCTTCAAGGTTGATAGGCCTCGGCCTCAGCAGCCCAGCGTCGAGCAGATATACTGCCGATAGGCGCGGTTCGCCTCGCTTTCCTCGGGCGCGGCGCTTGCGGCAGGACGCGTGCATTCAAGCTGATAGTCGGGCTGCAGACCCGCATTCACGCAGCCGCCGATGTCCCAGCCTGCCGGAATGTCCTGCAGATCGACGTTCTTCCACTTGGGATGGCCGTTTTCCTGCAACTGCGGCAGCCGCGTCAGGATCAGGTGGGACAGGTCGGACACGGCCTTGCAGCTCTGCCTTTGATAGCTGTTGCCCTGCGGGTTGTATTCGAAGGTCATCAGCAGCGCCTTGACAGCGATCCCGCTGACCTCCTCGGGCTGGAAGGGATAGGTGTTCGCGGGGATGGTCACCGCGTCATAGACCGTCTGCAGCGTCTGGTCGGTGATCGGCACCAGATGAAACTGTTCGCCGTCGATGTCGCCCTCGGCGAACAGCGCGGTCGGGGCGCCCGCGACATAGAAGAGTGCGTCGATCTCTCCCGACTTCAGTGCCGGCAGCGCATCGGCGGGCGCGATCTTGCGCCGCTCGGCGGGCTGGGTTCCAGTCAGGTCCAGCACCAGCGAGGCCGTCAGGAAGGTGCCGCTGTTCTCGACCCCGATCGCCACGCGCTTGCCCGCGAGATCGGCGACGCTGTCGATGTCCGAGCGGGCCACAAGGTGGACCTCCTCGTCGTAAAGCGGAAAGGCGATGCGCACGCCCTGGATCGCGCGGGCCACGGCCGGATCATCGGCGGAATAGGTCTTGAGATATTCCAGCACATCGTTCTGCACGATGCCGAACTGGGTGTTGCCGCGCGTGCGCACGGCCATGAAGTTCTCCAGCGAGCCCGCGGATTCGACCACGTCCAGCGTCTGGCCGCATTCGGCCATCACCCCTGCCAGGTCGCGGCCGATCTGGATATAGGTGCCGGTCGCCCCGCCCGTCATCACCGCCTTGCCGAATTCCTCCTGCGCAGCGGCGGGACCCGTCGCCAAAGCCAGCATCGCGCCAAGCGCCGGGCCGAGCCATCCGGTCTTCCCCATCTCTTCCTCCCCCCTTTTCGGCTTGATGCGCCGGTTTTGTCAGCCGCAGGCGCCGAGTTCGGCCACCAGCACCCGCAGGCTCTGCCGGTTGACCTGGCCATAG